>JANPFZ010000137.1:0-2082 GCA_031423655.1 Polaromonas sp. | reverse complement strand
GCGTGGCGAAAATTGTCAGCTATGTCAGCCAGTTCATGACGCTGGAGCCCGGTGACGTGATTTGCACCGGCACGCCGCCAGGGGTCGGCCTGGGTATGAAACCGCCGATGTTTTTGAAAAAGGGCGATGTCATGACGCTCTGGATCGAAGGCCTTGGCGAACAGCGCCAGCAGGTGGTTGGTTTCAGGCTGTGAGCAAGTCAAGGCGCGTCTGGCCCGCCGCCGGATGCTTTCGCTGGGTTTCTTTAGGTAAATATCTCTAGTCGACAGGATTTACCAACCCTGGTCGGTGAGCGGTCATTGAATTGAAGCAAAATAGAACGGTCGTTCGTTTTATTGGATTCAATCTATGACCGTCGTCGATCTCGCGTCGAAAAGACACGCTGCTGTCACTGCAGCCGCACCCGTCGCAGGCTTGGCTGCCAAAGGCCAGCAAAAGGGCCAGCAGACCAAAGCCGCCATTGTGGATGCAGCTCTGGGCCTCGCCACCCAGATAGGGCTGGAGGGCTTGAGCATAGGCGCCCTGGCTGAAGTCATGCGCATGAGTAAATCCGGCGTCTTCGCGCATTTTGGTTCGCGCGAAGAGCTGCAGATTTCGGTGATTCGTGAATACCACGCCCGCTTTGAGGAAGAGGTGTTTTTCCCGGCACTGCAAATGGAGCGCGGCCTGCCGCGTTTGCGCGCGCTGTTTCAAAACTGGATGAACCGTACCTCGATCGAGATCGACTCCGGCTGCCTCTACATCAGCGGTGCGGTCGAGTTCGACGACAGGCCAGGCCCGGTGCGCGATGCGCTGGCCAGCTCGGTCAAAACCTGGCTGGCTGCGATGTACCGCGCTGTGGAGCAGGCCAAGGAAGAAGGCCATTTGCGCCTGAACGCCGACGGGCACCAGGTGGCGTTCGAGATTCATGGCTTGATTCTGGCGCTGCATTTTGATGCACGCTTTTTAAAAACGCCTGGTTCTACAGCCCGCGCCCACACCGGTTTCGCGCATATTCTGGCGCGCTACGGCAGCGCCACTGATAAACCCAAAAAATCTGCGGACATACCGCGGGCAAAGAAGCCGCCTGCCAGATAACTCTTTCGCATTTTTTCATCTCGCCCCTCTTTTTCAAACCGATTCAAGCCAAGGAATATCCATGCCCCAGTACACCCCACCCCTGCGCGACATGCAGTTTGTGATGCACGAAGTGTTCAAGGTCACCGACGAATTCAAGTCAATACCCAAGCACGCCGAGATTGACCGCGACACGATTGACGCCGTGCTGGAAGAAGGCGGCAAGTTCGCTGCCGAAGTGACTTTTCCTCTGAATATCAGTGGCGATGCCGAAGGCTGCACGCTGGACCGCAGCACGCATGAAGTAAAGGCGCCCAAAGGGTTCAAAGAAGCTTATGCCCAGTACGTCGAAGGCGGCTGGGCGGCGTTGAGCTGCGATCCCGAATATGGCGGCCAGGGTTTGCCCTTCGTGGTGAACCAGTGCTTTTACGAAATGATGAATTCGGCGAATCAGGCCTGGACCATGTACCCGGGTTTGTCGCACGGTGCCTACGAAGCGCTGCACGCACACGGCACCGACGAGCAGAAAAAGCTTTACCTGCCGAAGCTGGTCAGCGGCGAATGGACGGGCACCATGTGCCTGACCGAGCCGCACTGCGGTACTGACCTGGGGCTGCTGCGCACCAAAGCCGAACCGCAACCTGACGGCAGCTACAAACTGACGGGTAACAAGATTTTTATCAGCGCTGGCGAACACGACATGACCAGCAACATCGTGCAACTGGTGCTGGCCCGCCTGCCGGACGCACCGCAGGGCAGTAAGGGCATCAGCCTGTTTATCGTGCCCAAATTCAACGTCGGAAAAGACGGCGCTTTGGGCACGCGTAACGGCATTTACTGCGGCGGGCTTGAACACAAAATGGGCATCCACGGCAACGCCACGGCGCAGATCGTGCTCGACGGTGCCAACGGAACGCTGGTGGGCGCACCCAACAAGGGTCTGGCTGCCATGTTCGTGATGATGAACGCAGCGCGCCTGGGTGTCGGCAACCAGTCGCTGGGCCTGACAGAAGTGGCTTACCAAAA
>JANPFZ010000136.1:0-13613 GCA_031423655.1 Polaromonas sp. | reverse complement strand
GCAGCAGCAGGTCGCCCTTGTGGTGGCCCAGCGTGTCGTTCAGCGCCTTGAAGTTGTCCAGGTCGATGAACATCAGCGAGCCTTCGCGCGGGCGGCGGTGGTTTTGCGACAGTGCCAGCTGCAGCCGGTCCATCAGCAGCTGGCGATTCGGCAACTGCGTGAGCGGGTCATAGAAGGCCAGGTGCTTGATTTCGCTCTCGGCCGCTTTGCGCCGCGTGATGTCGCGCGCCACCGCCACCCAGTGCGTTAAAAACACGCCGGCATCGTCGGCCACCGGCACGATGTCGACTTCCATCCAGAAATGCCGGCCATCTTTTTTGTGCGTGACCAGTTCGGCCTGCACCGGTTCGCCGCGCTGGAAGGCCAGCAGGATGCGTTCAACTTCGCGGCGCTGCGTCAGCGGCCCGCACAGCATGCGCGGCGACTGGCCCAGCGCTTCGGCGCGGCTGTAGCCGGTGTGGCGCTCGAAGGCGTTGTTGACAAAAATAATCCGGGCCCGCGGCGCGCCGTGCGGTACGGCTTCGGTGATCAGCACGATGTCATTGAGGCGCGAGATGCTGGTTTCCAGCAGCATCAGCTGCTCGCGCGCCTTGCGTTTTTCGCTGACATCACGGAAGTACACCGCCACGCCTTCGGGAAACGGATAGACGCGCACTTCAAACCAGGTGTCCATGGGCGCGTAAGGCGACTCGAACTCGACATGCTGGCTGCTGGCGACAGCGGCGCGGATCTGCTCTGAAAAAGAGGTGTTGATGGCGCCGGGAAATTCACGCCAGAAGCTTTTGCCCAGCAGGTCGGCACTGCTGCGGGCCAGCAACTGCTCACCATGCGAATTCAAAAAGGTGAAACGCCATTCATGGTCTAGCGTGTAGAAGCCTTCGGTGATGCTGTCGAGCGTGATGCCCAGCCGCGTGGCCAGGCGCTGGGTGTCTTCGCTGCTGTGCTGCGCGTGCAACCGGGGTGTGTTGCCCGCCGCCGCGTCGGCCAAGGCCGGTTGGCTGAGCTGAAGCGCCAGCAGGCCGGCCAGGGCCTGAAGGTCGCGTTCCTGCCCGGGGGTCAACGCGCCGGGCGCAGTGTCCACCACGGCCAGCAGGCCCGCCGGGGCGCCGGCCTCCGGTGCCAGCTTCACGGCCCGGATGACGTGCAGGGCGGCACTGTCGTCATTGAAGCCCGCTGCGGCCCGCGCTGGGCGTGCCGGCGTCTCCAGCGCCGGGGCCAGTCGCGCCAGCAGCGCAGAGATTGTGTCGTTGCCGATACTGGCCAGGCCGCTGCCGGCCGCCAGCACCGGCGTGTCGCCCTGCGGCAAAACGACCAGGGCCATCGGCACCCCACATGCATGCGCCGCCAGCCGCGCGATGGGCAGAGCCAGTGCTTCCAGCGGATGCGCGGTCGTGTCAGTGCCGGGCGCCATCACGCCCAATGCAACATCACCGTCTGTCAACAAATCAGACACAGCTCGACATTCTCAAAAAAACTCCATGAAAAAACGCCGTGAAAAACTCCGTGCATTGCGATCCCAGGTGCACTCATGCTGCGGGCTCATCAGCGTCAGGGGGCGGTGAGATTTGCAAGTATTGCACCGCCGCCGTATCCAAACGTTTCGCGGCTTACCAGCACAGGGGATCGGCCTACAAGCTGCCCCGCTTCAAACCCCTCCCCAGCACGTTTGTAAAGCATCATGGTTATGTCATGTCCAGCCCCGAACTCGCCCAGCTTGATGGTCGCCATGACCTGAAGAGTTTGCGTGCAATCCTTGAAACCCTGTGCAGTCGCTATGGCCGCTTGCGTCATCTGACGATTTTGCCGGCCAACCATGTGGGCCGGCAGCAGGCTCTGTGTTTTTTGCGCATGGCCAGCAGCGACGACGAAGAAACCATCATGACAGCCTTGGGCATTGGGCGCTTTGGCGGGGAATTGGTGCTGGTGGTCAACCTGCGGCCGGGGCCGATTGCGGGCGCCGGCACCCAGGCAGCGGGTGTTCCGGCAACTGCCGGGGCCGCGCGCCTTCAGGTCTGACCGGCCTGCCGCGCAGCCGGGTGCCGCAGTAGCAACCGGTCTAGAGAATTCAGCGCTTCAAAGCAGTCGGCAAAGTCGGCAAACAGCGCGGCATTGTCGGGGGCTGCAGCCTGGCCTTTCCAGGCGGCGCGAAACGCCTCAAAAATCTGCGCAAACGTTTTTTCGCCGTCGATCAGCCGCAAAATCTGCGGCCCATAGCGCCCTGGGTTGACCTTGAAAGCCATGCCGGAATGCGCATGGTTCAGCAGGAAAGGCTGGCCGTTCTGGCTGCCAAATACTTGTGCGGCCATCTCGCCGCTCAAAGGCTCATGAAAAAAGAACGGTATGTAGTCAGCGTTGCCGTAGGGCGCGGTGCACGCTGCACTGCGCGTCACATACAGCGAATGCGTAATGATGCTGCCGATCAGCAGTTCGGCGATTTCATATTGCTGCCGGCGCGGCAGTGCAGCCAGTGCGTTCGCCATCGCCGGTGGTTTATTGCCTAGCACCATGCGCGGCAGGTAGGGCGAGCGGCCGCGCTGCACGTCGGTAAATGACAAATGCATGCCGTGGCCTTGCTTGCCATGGCTGCCGCCATCCCCCAGCCAGTCAAACAACTCGCCTACGCTGTAAGAGCGGTCTTGCGAATGCAGCAGCAAATCGTAAATACCAGCGTCGCCCATTGTGTGGTCACGGTGCAGCGCTTCGCTGAGTTTGAAGCCGTTGAACGGCGGCAGGCTAGGCAGCAGGTCTCGCGTGTTGGCAATTTTGCGCGCGTCATCAGGCGTGGTGCCGCCCGGTGGCGGCGTGTTGACCAGACGCATCAGCGCCTGCATCTGGTAGACGCCAGTGCGGCCGGTGGTGGCGTACAGCATCAGGCCAATGGCGCCATCGTCGGCCAGTACGCTTTTCAAGGCGTTGAAGCCCTCATCCGGATCGGCCAGGTGGTGCAACACGCCGCTGCAGTTGATGTAGTGGAACTTCTCCAGACCCAGCTTGGGCAGGTTGAGGAGCGAATCGTGAATCCAGGTGATGTTGGTCAGGCCGCGAATCTTCGCCCGCGCTGAGGCAATCGCAATGCTGGCCTGGCTCATGTCCAGGTGAACGATGTGGGCGTCGGTGTGCCTGAGCTGCTCGGCCAGAAAAATTGTTGCGTCGCCGGTGCCGCCGCCCGCCACCAGCGCCCTGAATCCGTTTTGAAACGATTGCCTGCCGGCAAAGCAGTAGTGGTTGATCATCGGCAAATCTTCAAGCCATGTCAGCACCAGTCGCTTGTGGTCGTCTTGTGGGTCGCAGGGCGGGTAGGGCATGGCCTCGTACTGGCTTCGGACTTGGGGCAGGTAGTTGTCTGGCATGAAAGGGAAAAAAAAGACGTTGAAAAAAACAGCAAGGCGGCGTCGGCGCGGGGCCGCTGTGCGAGAAAGATACCGCGCTGGTCAGCCCGCTACGGGGCTTGTGGCTAGCAAGCCCGTTACCAGCCCGCGCGACAGCAGCACGCGGTGATCGATCTTGATGCACTGGTCCTGTACCACCAGTAAACCATGGGCCTCCGCTTTGGCCGCTGCCTGCACATTTGCAATGCCGAGCTGCATCCACACTGCCTTTGCGCCTATGGCAATCGCTTCATCGACCACGGGCGGAATATCCATGCTGTTGCGAAAGCAGTTCACCAGTTCAATTTTTTCGTGCCGCGCGGCATCCAGCAGGTTCGCATAGGCTTTTTCACCCAGCACTTCACCGCCATCAGCCGCCACATTCGGATTGACCGGAATGATGCGGTAGCCGGCCCTTTGCATATAACGCGCTACATCAAAGCTGGCGCGGTGAGGGTGCGGTGACAGCCCGACCACCGCAATCGTGCGGCAGCTGTTCAAAATGAAAGGCAGGCGCTCTGAGGGGCTGAGCGCAGGTGTTGCGGAAGCTGTCGAGGAAGTTGTCGCAGGCATGGTGTCGGAAAACGAGAGCGTCAAAACGAGGCCTTGTCTGTGGGGTCTTCTTGAGCAGGTCCGGTGAATCCATCAAGCCACTTTATAGCAGGCGATTCAGGCGCCCTTGTGCCGGGCCTTCTTGATTCAGGCGTCCCTGTACTTGACAGAGCAGCCATACGGCCGGGTCGAGGCCATCGCAATCGGTTTGCCGGCCAGAGTTTCATTCAAGCCCTGGCGCACGTAGTTGGTGGCGGTTTTGATGTCGTCAACGCGCGCTGACGGCAGGTTGTCAATACCACCGGCATAAATCAACTGGCCCTGCGGGCTGACGATGTACATGTGCGGTGTGGTTTTGGCGCCGTAGAGCTGACCGATCTTGCCCGCATCGTCCATCAGCGTGGCAGTGGGGGTGCCGCCTTTTTCCTTCATCCAGCTGCCCAGTTTGGCGGGTGCCAGGTAGTCGCCGCTTTCCCGCTCGGTTGAATTGATTGACAGCCACACGACGCCCTTGGCAGTGAACTCTTTTTGCAGCGATTGCATGTTGCCGCTGTAATGCTTTTGCACAAAGGGGCAGCTTGGGTTGGTCCATTCCAGAACCACCAGCTTGCCCTTGAAGTCACTGAGCTGGTGAGTTTTGCCTGCTGTATCCAGCGCAGAAAAGTCGGGCGCGGGCTGGCCAACAGCGGCCATCGCAGCATGAGCCGGGCGCATCAGTGCGGCAGCGAAGGGCGTTAACGTGAGTGAGGCGAGGGCGCCGGAAAAACTCCGGCGATTGATCAACGCAGGCAATTCGCTGGAACGACTCAACATGGCGGAAACTCCTTGCAAAAAACTTGCGATTGACAACTACAGCTTGGCCAGTTCGGCCCGAACATCCTCGACCGACAAAATTTCTGACAGCAACACCGGCGCGCGACCGGGCTTGTAAATGGCATACACCGGTACGCCGCTGCGGCCGAGTTGCGACAGCGCGGCGGTCACGGCGGGGTCGCGCCGCGTCCAGTCGGCGCGCAGCAGGGCGACGTTTTTCGCCGCAAAATCAGCCAGCACGGCACTGTCAGACAGCGTGGTTTTCTTGTTGTACTGGCAGGTCACGCACCAGGCGGCGGTGAAGTCAACCAGCACGCTTTGGCCTTGCGCCGTCAGCTGCTCGACCCTGCCTGGCTCCCAGGCTTGCCAGTCAGCGCTGCCAGCGGCGGTGCTGGCCTGTACCTCGGCCAGTGCTAATGGTTTGATGATATTTGGCGCTGCAGCCCATACAAATAGTGCGCCAAGCGCTATTGAAACAGTAGCGATCACGGGGCGTGCCCGGCCCGGCAAGCTCAGCGCCCAGATGCCAAGGGCCATCAGCACCAGAAAGCCCAGTAGCGCACCCGCGCCATCGATGCCGCTTTGCTGGCCCAGCACCCAGACCAGCCAGGCCACCGTGCCAAACATCGGGAAGGCCATCAGCTGCTTGAAGGTGACCATCCAGGCGCCAGGGCGCGGCATGAGCCCGGCCACACCCGGTACCAGGCTGGCCGCCAGAAACGGCAGCGCCATGCCCACGCCAATCGTGCCGAACACCGCCAGTGCCTGAACCGCCGGCAGGCCGATGGCATAACCCAGCGACGCGCCCATGAACGGGGCGGTGCAGGGTGAGGCAATCGCGGTCGCCAGCACACCCGTCAGAAACGCGTTGACGGTCGGATTTTTGCTTTGCAGGTTAGCCACGCGGCCCGGCAAAAAGTTGCCGAACTCGAACAGGCCGGCCAGGTTCAGCCCGACCAGCGTGAACAGCACCGCCAGTGCGGCCACCACCGCCGGGTTTTGCAGCTGAAAGCCCCAGCCGAGCTGCTCGCCGGTGGCGCGCAGGCCCAGCAGCAGTGCGCCCAGCGCCACAAACGACAGCACCACGCCAGCCGTGTAAGCGAAGCCGCTGGCCGCGCGGTCGGCCCGATTTTTTACCTGCACAAAGCCCACCACCTTGATAGCCAGCACCGGGAACACGCAGGGCATCAAATTCAAAATCAGCCCGCCCAGCAGCGCACCCACAAGCGCGGCCAACAGGCCGAGAGGTGCTCCGGATGATTTCGGGGGAACCGGCGCGGCGCCAACTGCAGCGTTGGCCTTCAGCGCGGCATCCAGCGCGGGCGGTATCTGCACCGCTGCGGCGGGCGCAGGCCAGCTGCCTGTGACCGGCACTTCCAGCCGGTAAGCCAGGTCGTTGAAAGCTACCACCAGCGGCATCACGGTGGGGCTCTCGGTGCGGTGTGGCGTGAGCGGCACCTGCGCCGTCCACCGGTCGCCCTGCCAGCTTTGCTTCACTGGCGCGGCCGGCTCGGTGACATTGCCGGTTTCGGGGAAGAAGGCCAGGGTTTTGCCCTGCAGCGCGGCCGGCAGCCCGACGAGCGAAATTCTCATGCCGTCATTGCCGACCTGAATGTCGCTGTTGCCGCCAGCCAGCGGTCTGGGCGCAGCGGCAAAGGTCGCCGCAAACGCCTGCGAATTCGTAGCGGTCGAGCTTTTCAAGGGAATGCTGAGCGTGAAATCGCCTTCCTGCGGAATGCATTCCTTGCGGCACACCAGCCAGGCGGCTTTCAATTTGACATCGAGTTGCGACGCGTTGAAGCCCGGCGCGATGGTCAGCGGCACCGGCAGCAGCACAGTGTTTTCATAGCCGTAATTGGCCAGCGTGCCGATGGGTATTTTTTTAGGCGTCGGCCAGGCAATCTCGCCGGCATCGATGCCAGCCGGCAGCTTCCACTCCAGCATCGTCGGCAAGCCAGAATCACCCGGGTTCTTCCAGTAGGTATGCCACTCGGGCTGGTGCGCCAGCTGCAGGCCCAGCCATACCGGTTTGCCAGCGCTAACGCCCTCGGGCGCCCAGGCCATCAACTCGGCCCGCACTTCGTTGGTGGTGACGACAGCGCTGACCGGGCCGGACGATCCGGTTGATGCACCAAGATTCAAGCCAGTTTGGCTACTAGCCCACGGACTGAGTGCGCAGGCAGCTATGAATAACGTAGCAGGAATGAGGCGCTTGAGGGTCATGTGGAAGGTATGAGCGGACAGCAATGGCATTAGTTCCTGAAGAGGGTATGGCAGAGGGCCGGCGTTGGCTAAACCAAACTCTGGCCGGTTGACGGTCTTGTGGCTGGTAGTCGTGTTGGGAGGGGTTCTATTACGGTTTTGTGAGAGAGGCCAAGCATTTACGCCGCCCATTTTCGCCCTTGCGCTGCATGATCAACTACCAAATGGAAAACGTTGTCGCATTTGGTCTGAAACAGCGCGCGGTCGTAGCTTTCTTGGGGCACGGTCAAGCCATTCGGCAGGCAGTGGCCCGTCAGTGGCAATCAAAAGGGTCATGGCTGCTTTAAGCCGCTGCATGTCCTGCTTGCCCGAGTGCGTCAGTTTCTCCCAGTCGTTTTCAAATGAACGTGAGTAATCAGACCTTCCTGGCAGGGGCGTGCGTTTTGCCCTTGCCGGTTTTTTTATCGAGAGCATCAAAAAGTTCTTTCGCAGAGCCTTAACGTGCCGCCTTCATTTCGCGGGCCTCGATCATTGCTGCCACAGTTTCTGGCGTGGGCTTGCGAACCTCAAAAGGCAAACCGCGAACCTCCACCACCTGTCGCAGAAACAACCGGATAGCAGCGCTCAGGTCAAGACCCAATTCGGCGAGAACTTCGGTAGATTGTTTCTTCAAGTCAGGTTCGATCCGTGACCGGATTTCAGCTGACTTCCCATACGTTGCTGCTTTGCATAGTGTTTGTGATTGAGTAATTGATGCTGATGCTGATGCTGATGCTGATGCTGATGCGTTTGCGGTTTACGTTTGCTTTTGACGGGGGGCTTTTACCCAGACACCAGGTAAGAACAACGGCTAATATCCAAAATTAGTTTCTCATTATTTACATTGTTTCCTAAATGCATAAAATGAGAAACACTATGCCAGCACCACCACTCGCTATCTCAAACGCCACTGCCGCCCGATTGGACGCTCTCGGGCAGCAGATTCGTACGCGCCGCAAAACGCTGGGAATCAACGCCACCGTGGCGGCAGAGGCGGCTGGCCTGTCGCGTGTGACATTGCACCGGATTGAAAAGGGTGGCCCCGCAGTCACCATGGCGGCCTACCTGAACGTCATGGCGGCGCTTGGGCTGGACTTCAGCTTGAGCATGCCAGCCGATCAAGCTGCCGCCGCGCCTGCCGCCGCTCACAAGGGCTGGATCCCGGCGCGGGTGCGCCTGGGTGACTACCCGCAACTCAAACAACTGGCCTGGCAAGTGCATGGCGTGGATGAACTGACACCGGCAGAGGCGCTCAGCATTTATGAGCGCAACTGGCGCCATATCGACGTGCTAGCGCTGCAGCCGCATGAGCAACAACTGGTCGATGCCCTGCGCCTGGCCCTGACATGAGCGCCCGCCATGTTTGAACGAGCGCACCACCAGCGCATTGCGCGCGTACTGCGCGCACTCAATGCCCCCTTGCTGCGTGAAAACCACTGTCTGTTTGGCGGGGGAACGGCCATTGCGCTGCGGTATGGCGAATACCGCGAGTCGGTTGACATTGACTTTCTGGTGTCGGATATTGCCAGCTACCGCAACCTGCGCCAGTTGCTGACCAACCCCGGAGGCATGGCAGGCATTCTTCATGCCCAGGCGACACCGCTGGAGCAAGTCAAAGAAATGCGGGCCGACCAATATGGCATACGCACCACGCTGCAGGTGGACGGCCAGCCCATCAAGTTCGAAATTGTTCTGGAGGGCCGCATCCAGCTTGCCGCACCGACGGTGAAAGATGAAGTCTGCGGTGTAGCAACTTTGAGCCCCCTGGACATGGCCACCAGCAAGCTGCTGGCCAACTCAGACCGATGGGGCGATGACGGCGTTTTCAACCGCGACGTGATTGACCTGGCCATGATGAAGCCGTCACTGGCACTGCTTCGCCAGGCACTGCTGAAAGCGCACGGCGCCTATGGCGATGCCATTCGTCAGGACCTTGACAAGGCCCTCCTGCGGCTGCAAAACCGACAGGGGTGGCTGGAGCGCTGCATGCAAGCCATGGCCATGGTGGAACCCAAAGCCGTGGTGTGGCAACGGCTTCGGGCGCTGCGCAGGAATTGACCAGAAATTCAATCAAATTGGCCACTGGCCCAATAAAAACGTGCGCAGGCAGCTATCAACAAGATAGTGATTTATGGGGCTGGCGGTGCCATCCCTGGCGGAAAGCGAATGTTCAGCGCGTCCACGGCCAGTTTGCCGGAGATCAGGCGGGGGAGGAGGGCGTCGCGGATGGCTTTGAGGCTCGTATTGGCTTTGAGGTGGGTTTCCATTGACTTGAACAGCGGCGAGACGAGTTGCTGGAATTGCTGAACCAGCGCGTGCGGCGGCGTGAGGATTTCCATGCGTTTGAAGGTTCCCTTGGTCAACTCTGCAAAGGTCGAGCCGCCCGAAAGTGATTCAAAGTGCGGCTTGCCAAGCTTGAGCCAGTGGTACAGATAGGCCAGCGGGTAGTCGAACTGGCCCAGGCTGCCATGCGGGTCTTCAACATAGGTGTTGGCCTGAATCACGCTGCCGTGCAGGCCGTTGACGGCCAGATTCATCTTGGCGAGCTTGACGGTCTCTAACGTTTTTTCCTGGCCGTAGAAGCCACATTGCCTGATGGCGATGGCAGACAGCTTCTCTTCACCCGTCCGCCCTTGAGTTTCTGGTACTCGGCCAGGATGGCGGCCTCGTTCTGGCGGTATTTGTTGTCGGCAAACTTCAAAAATATCAGGCCCAGCACCGGCGTGGAGTGTATTCGCTGGCTTTCAGGTCCGAGTTGGCGCGCAAGCTGTCGGCGGCGCGCCAGAGGTCGGCTTCAAGTTTTTTTAATTGTTCTTTGTTCATGGACGGCTAATCTTTCGCTGCGCCTTGCCTGAGAAAGATTATGAACAAAAAGTGACAAAAAGTGGATCTAGCCCAAGAACTATGTGCGCAAGTAGCTATCGAATTAATAGTGAACAGGTCTTGGGCTGGTGCCCGCACCTGCACGGTCGCCGCAAAACGCTGGAGTCAAACCAGCTCTTGGACACATGCTTCGATAATACGGGGATGCCTGCCCCTGAAATCGTGCGTTCCCCGGCCATCGTTCTGGCCACCCTCAACGCTAAATACATCCACGCCTCGCTCGGCCTGCGTTGCCTGCTGGCGAACATGGATTTTCATGGCGGTGCCGGGCTGCGGGAGCAGACGGTGCTGCGTGAATTCGTCATCCAGCAAAAACCGACGCAAATTGTTGAGGAGCTACTGGCACTTGACCCGAAGGTCATCGGCCTGGGCCTTTATATCTGGAACGTGGTTGAAACCACGCAGGTGGTGCGGCTGCTGAAGGCGCTGCGGCCTGACGTCAAGATCGTCCTGGGTGGGCCTGAAGTGAGTTTCGAGATCGAGCAACAGGAAATCTGCCGCCTGGCTGACCATGTCGTTACCGGTTGGGGCGATGTGAGCTTTCCCAAACTGTGCCGGGCGTTACTCGACGGGCCGCAGCCGTTGATGAAAGTCATTGCGGGCGAGCAAGCGCCGTTGGCCGAACTGGCGATGCCTTACCGCGAATACACCGCGCAAGACCTGGCCAAACGTCTGCTGTATGTCGAGGCCTCCCGGGGCTGCCCGTTCAAGTGCGAATTTTGTTTGAGTTCGCTCGACAAGACCGCCTGGGCGTTTGATCTTGACCTGTTCATGGCTGAGGTCGAGACGCTGTACCAGCGCGGCGCGCGCAACTTCAAGTTTGTTGATCGCACCTTCAATTTGAAGATCGACAACTCGGTGCGTATCCTGCAGTTCTTCCTCGACCGCATTGTCGAAAACCCAGATGTGTTCGTGCATTTCGAAGTCGTGCCCGACAGCCTGCCGGATCGCCTCAAAGTGCTGATCGCGCAGTTCCCGGCCGGTGCATTGCAGTTTGAAGTCGGTATTCAGAGCTTCAACCCCGACGTGCAGCAGCGCGTGTCACGCAAGCAAGACAACGAAAAAACTGCCGACAATCTTCGCTGGCTGGTGAACGAAAGCCGGGCGCATGTCCACGCCGATCTGATTTTCGGTTTGCCGGGCGAAACCTTGGCAAGCTTTGCTAATGGGTTTGACCGGCTGCATGAATTGGCGCCGCATGAAATCCAGTTCGGTATTTTGAAGCGCCTGCGCGGCACGCCAATCACGCGGCACACAGCCGAATTTGCGATGGTTTATGACCCGCAAACGCCCTACACGATTTTGCAGAATTCGACCGTTGATTTCGCCACGCTGCAGCGCGTGAACCGGTTTGCGCGCTACTGGGATAGGGTGGCTAATTCGGGCCGGTTTTCAAGCACGCTGAAGCTGCTTTTAATGCCCGGATCTGCGTTCGGCAACTTCATGGCCTTGAGCGACTGGCTGTGGCAAACCACCGGCAAGACACATGAATTTGCCCATGAAAAACTGGTCGATTTGCTGCACGATTACTTGATCGAACGCCGGCCTTTGGCAGTGACGGCCGTGCGCGGCGCCTTGCTGGCCGACTACCTGGCCAGTGGCGCGCGCGGCAAGCCCGATTGCCTGGCCGATTTGCTGCTGCAAGTCCGGTCTACGGTGCCTGCTGGCACCGTCCGGCGTCAGGCAGAGCGGCAAGGACGCCACGTCAAGCAGATCAGCCAGCAAGCGCACCGCGATGAGATTCAGAAGGCGGCTGCGGCGGCATGAGGGGCACACGCAATGCAGCTCGTTTTATGTATTAAATCGGCCCATAGCCCATAAAGTACGTGTGCCGGCAGCTACTAAAGTCATAGCAGGTAAATTTAAATTAGTGTCAGTTCAGTCATTGATCATGCCCTGTGCGGTTGTGAATAAAACGCCGGGTATCCCCTACAGTTGAGCGATGGAAACTTCTCAAGTCACGGCACCCGCGCAGCCACCGGTCAAGGCCGTGCTGTTCGACGCCTACGGAACGCTGTTTGACGTCTACAGCGTAGTCGCTCTGGCCGAGCAGCTGTTCCCCGGCCACGGCCAGGCGCTGGGCGTGCTGTGGCGCGACAAGCAGATCGAATACACCCGGCTCGTCACCACCAGCAATGATGGCGCACACTACCAGCCGTTCTGGGACTTGACCCGCGCTGCGCTGCGCTACGCCTGCAAGCGCTTTAGCCTGGACTTGAGCACCGCTGCCGAAGAGCAGCTGATGGACCAGTACCGGCACTTGACGGCCTTCCCCGAGAACATCGCGGTGCTGCAGGATTTGAAGGCGCGCGGCATCGCCACCGGCATCCTGTCGAACGGGAACCCGGACATGCTGAACGCGGCAGTCAAATCGGCCGGCCTCCTTGGCCTGCTGGACTACGTCATCAGCGTCGATTCCTTGCGAAAATACAAGACTCACCCGGCAGCCTATGCGCTGGGTGAGCAGGCGACAGGCCTGCCCGCGAGCCAGGTTGGTTTTGTCAGCTGCAACAGCTGGGACGCGCTGGCGGCCACCTGGTATGGCTACCGCACGCTGTGGGTCAATCGATACCAATTGCCCTTTGAAGAATTGGGCACGCAGCCGGTGTACACCGGTCAGTCTTTGCGTGATGTGTCGTTGTTGCTGGCTTGACGAGTTGGGTTGGATGACCCGGTCGCAACCCACACCGCACTTTGTTTTTTTAGTTTTATGTTCTGAGGATTTCTGATGACTGCTTCGCACCGCGACCCTACCCACCGCACCGCCTGCCACCAGCTGCAAGTGGCCACAGTGCTGTACGAATTTATTGAACAAAAGGTGCTGCCCGGCACCGGCGTGACGAGCGACGCGTTCTGGCAAGGCTTTGACCGCCTGGTGACCGACCTGGCGCCGAAAAACATCGCCCTGCTGGCCGAGCGTGACCGGCTGCAGCTGGAACTGGACGCCTGGCACAAGGCCCACCCCGGCCCCATTGCCGATATGAAAGCCTACCGCGCGTTCCTCACAAAGATTGGCTACCTGGTGCCGTCCCCGGCCAATGTCACCGCCACTGCGTCCAACGTCGACGACGAGCTGGCGCTGCAGGCCGGCCCCCAGCTGGTGGTGCCCGTGCTCAACGCGCGTTATGCGCTCAACGCCGCCAATGCGCGCTGGGGCAGTTTGTACGACGCGCTCTACGGCACCGATGTCATCCCTGAGACCGAGGGCGCCGAAAAGGGAAGAGGCTACAACCCGGCGCGCGGCGCCAAGGTGATCGCCTACGCCCGCAACGTGCTGGACCAGACCACGCCACTGGCCGCCGGTTCGCACAAAGACGCCGTGCTCTACCGCGTGGTCGATGGCAAGCTGTCGGTCACCCTGAGAAACGGTACCCCCACCGGCCTGAAGGATCCCGCGCTGTTCGTGGGCTACCAGGGCGCCGCTCACGTGCCCTCGTCCATCTTGCTGCGCCACAACGGCATCCACATTGATATTCGCATTGACCGCAGCACCACCATCGGCAACGCTGATCCCGCCGGCATCAGCGATGTGGTGCTCGAAGCCGCCCTGTCCACCATCATGGATCTGGAAGATTCCGTCGCGGTGGTGGACGCCGCCGATAAGGTCGTGGCGTATTCCAACTGGCTGGGCATTTTGCAAGGCACGCTGACCGAGCAGGTGCAAAAGGGCGAAAAGTCTTTCACCCGCGGCCTCAATCCCGACCGCGAGTACACCAGCGCTGCTGGCGGCAAGCTCACGCTGCATGGGCGATCGCT
>JANPFZ010000135.1:0-3403 GCA_031423655.1 Polaromonas sp. | reverse complement strand
CAACCATCTCCAGCGGCTGGATGCGATTGACGGCTTTCTGCACAGCGGGGTCAAAATCCTGCACACCAAAGCTGTTGCGGTTGAAGCCGAGACCGGCCAGCATGGAAAGCGTTCCGCTCTGGGCCGTACGCGGGTCGATTTAAACGCCCAGCTCGGCGTCCGGTGTGAATTCAAAGTAGCTCGGCAGCATGGCCATCAGCTGGCGCAACTCGTCCTCATTGAAAAAAGTCGGCGTACCGCCGCCGAGATGCAGTTGCACTGCCCGACGGTCATTGCCGATGCGGGCGGCCACCAGCGCCAGCTCCTTGTCGAGATAGCGCAGGTAGTCGGTCGCTCGCCCATGGTCTTTGGTGATGATCTTGTTGCAGGCGCAAAAATGACAAAGTGATTCGCAAAACGGCAGATGCACCTAGATCGACAGCGGCGGGTTTTTGGCGTTGTCCGCACGTTGTTGAAGACAGCGCAGATAAGACGGCTCGGTAAAGACGGCTCGGTAAAGGCGGTAGAGAAGCGGTCTGCCGTCGGGTAGGAGGTAGAGCGCGGCCCAAGGGTGTCAAACCTGCGGATTAGCGCTTCGGACAGTTCGAGTTCCGGCATTGAAACCGTGGCTGGTATTTGGGCCGTGTTCATTGAGCCCATTTTGTTCCCATTGATGCTGCGCAGGTTGATCTGGATCAAACCAAAAGATGCATTACGAATATACGATTTCTCATCAGCAGATCATGAAACGGTCTGCGTACAACCACCTCGCCTCCCGCTTCTGGCGGCTCGCATGGTGGACCCGGGGAAGCTTGACCAGAACGCCGGTCAGGCCAGCCCATCGGCAGACACATTAAGGTGATAAAAATGAGAACCGGTTTTTTACAGAAGATGGCGGCAGCAATCGCCGTCGGCTTGGTCGGAATGCTTGGCTTGTCCCCAGCCTACGCCGTGGACCCTCATCACGAGACAGGCGTCAAGTACCGTCCAGACGTGACGTTCACTCTGCGCACCGATATTGCGGATGGCAAGCTGGTGTTCGTGGGCGAAAACGGAGCCATCAAGGGCCAGGTCAACCCGTCGCTCGCCGTAGCGGAAGGTGCGGTCGTTCAGATCAATCTGGTCAACGGAGATGGCGCCACGCATGACATCAGCGTTCCCGACTTTGCTGCCACGTCGAACCAGCTCAACACCAAGGGCGCCAGCACGGCCATCGTGTTCAAGGCAGACAAGAAAGGTGATTTCAAATACATCTGCACACTGCCGGGCCATGTCCAGGCCGGCATGATCGGCAAAATTGTGGTCGGCGGCGGTGGCGGCGACGTTGCAAAGAAGGAAGTTAAAGGTGCGGAGGTATCACTCAGCCCGATGGAGGTCGGGCAGCCTGTCGGCAAACGCGGACCGCAGAGCCTGACTGTGAACCTGGAAACCACCGAAGTGCTGGGCCAGCTGGCCGATGGAACAACCTATAAATACTGGACTTTCAACAACAAGGTGCCGGGCCCGTTCATTCGTATCCGCGTCGGCGATACCGTCACGGTCAACATGGCCAACGCCAAAGACAGCCGCATGATTCATTCGGTCGACTTCCACGCAGTGACCGGTCCTGGCGGCGGCGCTGCAGTGACGCAGGCGGCGCCCGGCTCCAGCAAAAGCTTCACGTTCAAGGCGATCAATTCGGGGCTGTTTGTGTACCACTGCGCAACGCCGATGGTCGCGCAGCACATCTCGAACGGCATGTACGGCTTGATTCTGGTGGAACCGGAAGGTGGCCTGCCCAAAGTAGACCGCGAGTTTTACGTCATGCAGGGCGAGCTGTACACCAACCAGGTCCACGGCACCCTTGGAGAAAACGAGTTTTCGCTGGAAAAACTTCTGAAGGAACAACCTGAGCACATGACGTTTAACGGCACGATGGATGCGCTGACGAAAACCCACAAGCTGGAAGCAAAAACCGGCGAAACCGTGCGTATCTTCTTCGGTGTCGGCGGCCCCAACGCAAGCTCGAGCTTTCATGTGATCGGCGAAGTCTTCGACCGGGTATTCAATCAGGCGGACCTGACTTCCGCGCCAGCGAGAAACGTGCAGACCACCAGCGTACCGCCGGGCGGCGCGACCATGGTGGAGTTCAAGGTCGAAGTACCTGGCCGCTACATTCTGGTGGACCACGCCTTGTCGCGGCTTGAAAAGGGGCTGGCTGGCTTCCTGTATGTGACCGGCCCTGAAAATCCTGCGGTGTTCAGCACCAAGGAAAAAGCGGATCCGAAATCTGGCCACTGAGTAGCTGGCTTGTCAGCTGGCGGCAATGCGGCTGACGATCAAATTGAAGGGGTGAGGCCAAAGCGTTGGTCTCACCTTTTCTTTTTTTTAATTAGTTGCCCGCGCTGCAAAGAAGCTGGAGCTGCGTTTGTAGATTACAAAACGGGAAGCCCCGCCGCCGCTGGATCAGCGCGGAAACAGCTCGCACAATTCGGTGAGTGAGGCTACGGTTTCATGCGGTTCGGCTTTGTGCGTCCAGATGTGGTCGGCGCGGTTGACCCACACTGTCTGCATACCGCAATTGAGTGCGCCCAGCACATCCAGGGCCGCGTCGTCGCCCACATGCAGCACGTTATCGGGAATGACTTCCGCCGCGCCCGATGCCGCATAAAAAATGCGCGGATCAGGCTTGCCGGCGCCAAATTGCTGGGCGCTGATGCTGGCAACAAAATAACGGCCCAGTCCGATGCGCTGTATGTCGGCGTTGCCATTGGACAAGGCAATCAGCGGATAGCGTGACGACAAAAATTCCAGCGCCAGCAGCGCGTCGTCGAACAAGGTCACCCGGTTGCGTGCGTCGAAGAAAACCTCAAAAGCCGCTTCGGCCAGCAGCGGGCTTTCACCTGCGCGGTACAGCGCCAGACGAATCGCCTCGCGGCGAATCGCGCTCAGGTTGCATTTCCACTCGGGATGAGAACGCACGATCTGCTCGCGAAGTTCATGGCGCACTGTCGGGTTGGCAAACAACGCCGCTGTCATCGGTGCATGTTCCCCCAGCCAATGGTCCAGGGCCTTTTCGGCCTGCTCGATGGCCGGCCACACCGGCCACAGGGTGTCGTCGAGGTCCAGGGTAATCGCTTTGATCAAAGTCAAGTCGAGCATTGAAAATTTCTGGTGAGAGCGGGAGCCCTGCCGATCATGCCGGTGGGGCAGATTGGTTTCAAAAACCCAATGGAGATTGTCGCGGCTGATATACCGAACGAAGAAATGCCAGTCTCCCTTGGTCGCTGTCAGAACGCAAGCCGACACTAGAATAACTGATGTCTTTCGCACCCGAGCCCGCTTTTTTCCACGGGTCGCCGCCCACCGCCGCGTCGACCACCGCCATCCTGCTCTGCAACCTCGGCACGCCAGACGCACCCACAGCGCCTGCCTTGCGCCGCTA
>JANPFZ010000134.1:0-7468 GCA_031423655.1 Polaromonas sp. | reverse complement strand
CTGACCCGCGCCCGGCCACTGCCAGTCTGGCTGCGCGATCTGCGGGCCGCGCTGCAGTCGTCCGGGCAGTGGGCCGCGTTGACCCAGGACGAGGCGGGCCAGGCGGTGCAAAGCGTACTGCGCCTGCACGACGGGGCCGAGGCCGAATTGGAGTCGTCGCCGTCGATGACGCTGGCCGCATTCACCAGCTGGGTCAATCAGGCGCTTGAAGGCGGCAAATTCAACCCGCCGCAACCAGAAAACCCGCAAGTAATCATCTTGCCGCTGGCCCAGTTGCTCGGCCGACCGATGCAGGCGGTGGTGCTGCCCGGTTGCGACGAAATTCGCCTGCCTGTGTCACCCGAGCCGCCCGGCCCGTGGACGCCCGCGCAGCGCGAATTGCTGGGCCTGGCCTCGCGCGCAGCGCTGGCCAGCACGCAGCGCCAGGCCTGGTCGCATGCGCTGCGGTTTGCGCACCTCGACATCCTGTGGCGCAGCAGCGAGGCCGGTGAACGGCTGGTGCCCAGCGGTTTTGTGCAAGAGCTTTTGCTTGACCACGGCATCACGTTATCCACCGACCCGCGCACGCCCCGTGCGGTGGCAACCCAGCCCACACCGCGCCCGCTTCCGGTCGGCCAGGCGCTGCCCGTCAACCGGCTGTCTGCCAGCGCCTACGAAGACCTGCGCCGCTGCCCCTACCGCTTTTTTGCGCTGCGCCAGCTCAAGCTGCAAGAGCCGAACGAGATGGAAAGTGAACTCGACAAACGGGACTTCGGCAACTGGCTTCACGAGCTGCTCAATCTGTTCCATCAAGCGTTAAAAGCCGCTCCAGCCCCGAATTTATATGCGCGAGTAGCTATGATTAATATAGCAGCGGAGCAGGCCACGAAAGCGCTGGCCTTGAGCGAAAGCGAGTTTCTACCGTTCGCCGCCATTTGGCCCCGTGTGCGCGAAGGCTACCTCGCCTGGCTGGCTGATCACGAAGCTGGCGGTGCGGTTTTCGACGCGGGCGAAGTATGGCTCGAAACTCCATTGAGCAGCCTGACGCTGGTTGGCAAGATCGACCGCATTGACCGCCAGCCTGACGGCCACACGCTGCTGATCGACTACAAAACCGAGCCGCGAACCACCACCCTTGAGCGCATCAAAAGCGGCCAGGAAGACACACAGCTCCCGTTTTACGCTGCGTTGATGCCAGACGACACGCTGACTGCGGCCTATGTGAACCTGGGCGAAAAAGAGCCCACCAAAACCTACGCCCAGCCCGACATCGTGGGGCTTCGCGACGATTTGATTGACAGCATCCTCGTCGACATGACGCGCATCGGGCAGGGTGCGGTGCTGCCCGCGCTGGGCGAAGGCAAAGCCTGCGAATTTTGCGCGGCGCGCGGCTTGTGCAGGAAAGACTTCTGGTCATGAAACGAGCCCCCACGCTTCTCGCTTCGCGTAGTGCGCTGCCCCCCGAGGGGGCTGTGTGCCGCGGCTCCGAGCCTGCAGTGCAGGCTTGGACGGCACGCAGAAGGGCTGCGTCTCGCAGCCCGGCGCCTGCGGCCCGGCGAAGCCGGTTCCGCGGCCCCTGCTGGTATGGGATGCCTGTCCTCAGGAAAGAGTCCGCACGATGACGACAACTCCTTCTGCGGCCTATCAATGCAACGGGCGGACCGTATCTGCCGAGGCCTTCTACGCCATTGCCTGCGACCCGCGCCGCAGCGTTGCGGTCGAGGCTTGCGCCGGTTCGGGCAAGACCTGGATGCTGGTGTCGCGCATCGTGCGGGCGCTGCTCGAAGACGGGCAGGCCACAGGCGAAGTCAAACCGCAAGAAATTCTGGCAATCACTTTCACCAAAAAAGCAGCCGGCGAAATGCGCGAGCGGCTGGACGAGTGGCTGAAACACTTTGCGCAAGCTGACGACGACACACTGCTGCGCGAGCTGCAAGTTCGTGGTGTGAATGTCGAAATCACAAGCCAAACCGGCCGGCAGCCCAATCAAGACGCGCGCAAGCGGCTATCAAATTTATACCGTGCCGTGCTGGCCAGCGGGCGCTCGGTGCAGATCCGCACCTTCCACAGCTGGTTCGCGGCGCTGCTGCGCAGCTCGCCGGTGGCGGTGCTGCAGCGCCTGGGCTTGCCGGTCAACTACGAGCTGCTGGAAGACGACGCGCCGGCGCGCGCCTTGGTCTGGCGGCGGTTTTACGCGGCGCTGGTGGCCGACGATTCACTGCGTGCCGATTTTGAAGCCGTCGTGCAGACGCACGGCCGTTTTCAGGCGGGCAAGGCGCTGCAGGCGGCGCTGGACAAGCGGGTGGAGTTTGTGCTGGCCGACGAGCACGGCGTCGTCGATGTTTCGGTGGAGCATTTCGGGGAGCGGTATAGGCAATTCAAGGGACACGACTCGCCTCATGCCGCGCTCCATGGCGAGGCCGTGCGCTCGAGATGGCTTTCGTGGGCGCGTGCACTGGGGATTGAAAAAAACAAGACGCCGCAAAAAGCGGCTCAAAGCGTTGTCGACGCGTTTGACAGCGACGATTTGCCGCTGCGCTTGAGGCTGCTGCGCAAGGCATTTTTTGTTGCCGACGAAGACCGGCTGACGCAACATCTTTGCAAATTTCCGGCAGCCATTGAAGCAGAACCTGAGCTGAAGGCGCTGTGCGAAGCGCGGGCGCAGCACGAAGCCTGGGACTACCAGCAGCGCATGGCGCGCCTGGCGCGTGCGCTGATCGCCGAGTTCACTGCGCTGAAGCGGGAGCGTGGCTGGGTTGACATGAATGACGTGGAACGCGCCGGCAAGGAAATGCTGGCCGACCCGGTGCTCTCGGGCTGGGTGCAGGAGCGGCTGGACGCACGCATCCGGCATTTGATGATCGACGAGTTTCAGGATACCAACCCACTGCAGTGGCAGGCGCTGTCGTCGTGGTTGAGTGGGTATGGGGGGGCTGGGAGAGCGCCCAGCGTGTTTCTGGTCGGCGACCCGAAGCAGAGCATTTACCGCTTTCGCCGCGCCGAGCCGCAGGTGTTTATTGCCGCGCAACAATTTGTCGTTGAAGGGCTGGGTGGTGACCTGCTCAGTTGCGACCACACACGCCGCAACGCGGTGGCCGTCATAGCCACCGTCAACGCCGTGATGGCGCAGGCGGGCAAGGCTGATGGCTACGACGGCTTTCGCGCGCACACTACCGAATCTGATCGCGCGGGATTTGTCGGGCGGTTGCCGCCGGTTCCGCGCCTGAAAGAAGAGGCGGCGTCTCCGCTGGCGGCCCCCTGGCGCGACAGCCTGACCACGCCGCGCGAGCTGCCCGAAGAGACGCTGCGCACGCTGGAGGCGCGTCAGGCAGCGGCGTGGATAGCCACTCAAATTGCCGGTGGTCTGAAGCCTGCTGAGGTGATGGTGTTGTCGCGCAAACGCGCGGGTCTGCTGCCGCTGCAGGACGAGTTGCGCGCACTGAACATCCCCGCGCAGATCGGTGAAAAAACCGATCTGATCGACTGCTGCGAAGTGCTGGATATCGTTGCACTGCTCGACGTGCTGGTGTCGCCGCAGCACGATTTGTCGCTGGCCCGCGCGCTGCGTTCGCCGCTGTTGGGGCTGGCTGATTCAAGTCTGGTGGAACTCGCGCTGCTGCAACGCGAGCACTCATTGCCATGGATCAATCTGCTGCAAAAAACGGAGCTGCTTGCGCAAGAATTACGTGGGCTAGGGTCCATTTTGACAAGATGGAAGGGCTGGGTTGACAGCTTGCCGCCGCACGACGCGCTGCAGGCGATCTATGACGACGGCGATGTGCTGGCGCGCTTTGCCGCCGCCGCGCCGCCGGTGCAGCGCCGCGCCGTGCTGGCCAACCTGCGCGCGCTGCTGGCGGTCGCGCTTGATCTGGACGGCGGGCGATACGCCACGCCTTACGGCCTGGTGCGCGCCCTGAAAGCCGGCGGCACGCTGGCGCCCGCCACGGTCAGCGAAGGCGCAGTGCGGCTGCTGACAATTCACGGCGCGAAGGGGCTGGAAGCCGAGGCCGTGTTGCTGCTCGACACTGACACGGCAGAGCGCAGCGCAGACAGCATGGGCGTGCTGATCGACTGGCCCGGCGAGGCGGCGGGACCGCAAAAATTTGTGTTCCTGGTCAGTGAAAGCCGGCCGCCCGCCTGCGCTGCAGAGGCCGTCGCGGCCGAGCAGCTGGCGCGTAGTCGCGAAGAGCTCAACGCGCTGTATGTGGCCTTGACCCGCGCGCGGCACACGCTGGTCATTTCATCAATCGAGCCCTATCGCGCAACGACCGACAGCTGGTGGCAGCGCCTGCACCCGTTGATGCAGGCGCTGCCCCCACCCTTGGCGGGCGAGGTACCAGTCACCACGGCTAATGACGCGGACAGCGGCGTTTATCAGCTGCTAACGCTGCCCGAACTGCCAGCCGCGTTGGCGGCCACGGCCATGCCATCGACGCCATCGAAAAAGGACGCAGACAGCGCGTCAGCCCGCACCGGCAAGGCCATGCACCGGCTGCTGGAGTGGGGCGGCGACCTCACGGGCGCACAGCTAGCCGCAGTCGCGCGCGAGTTCGCACTCAGCCCGGCGCAGGCCGCGTGCGCTCGCGCACTGGCGCATCGCATCAGGGCAGGCGAGGGCGCCTGGGCCTGGCACGAAGACGTGGTCGCCTGGCAAGGCAATGAAATTGACCTGGTGCATGAGGGCCAGACGCTGCGGCTCGACCGGCTGGTGCAGCGCAAGGACGCCGGGCATGAGGGCCACTGGTGGGTGCTCGACTACAAATCAGCCGATGCGCCCGAGCGGCAGCCGGCATTGATTGCGCAGATGCAGGCTTACCGGGCAGCGGTGCAGCGCGCCTATCCGGGGACGACGGTAAAGGCCGCGTTTTTGACCGGGTTGGGTGCGGTGGTTGAGGTCAGAACAGCCGTTACTGCAGAGGCGCAGAGAACGCAGAGGGTCGCAGAGTGAGCGTATGACATGGCAGTTGAGGCTGTTTGGCTATTTCCAGGGTCTTTTCATGCTGTAGCCCAGTAAAACGCTACACAGGCAGCTATAGAAAATATAGTGGGTAATAGTCTTGTGTTCTCGCGATCATGCGATGAACTGCTGAGTTCCGGCTGGCGTTCACAATCAGCACTTCCCTTCAGCAAGTCTTCGCGCCCACCGGATTTTTCATTGACCGACCCTCACGCCATCGCCACCGTCATCGCCAAACCACCGCGCATCGTCGTCATCGGCGGCGGCCCTGCAGGCCTCATGGCAGCCGAAGTGCTGGCCAGCGCCGGCGTGCCACTGTGCATTGAGCTGTACGACGCCATGCCCTCGGTCGGACGAAAGTTTTTGCTGGCCGGCAAGGGCGGCCTCAACCTGACGCATTCCGAGCCGGCCGCACCATTTTTGACCCGCTACGCCAGCCGCAGCGCCGACTTGCAGCCGCTGCTAGCCCGCTTCGGCCCAATACAACTGCGTGCCTGGGCCGAGGCGCTGGGCGTTGAAACTTTTATTGGCAGCTCGGGCCGTGTGTTTCCGAAAGATATGAAGGCCGCGCCGCTGCTGCGCGCCTGGCTGCATCGGCTTCGCAGCGCGGGCGTGCAGTTTTTCATGCGGTACCGCTGGCTGGGCTGGGCCGGTGAAACTGATGTGGGCGCGCTGACATTTGCCACGCCGGCCGGCGAGGTCAGCGTGCAGGCCGATGCGGTGGTGCTGGCACTGGGCGGCGGCAGCTGGGCGCGGCTGGGCTCTGACGGCGCCTGGGTGCCGCTGCTGGACGCGCGCGGCGTGCCGGTGGCAAAGCTGCAGCCGTCGAACTGCGGTTTTGATGTGGGCGTGGCGGCACTTGACCCGGCTGACGCCACCAAGACGCGCCGCGAATTTCTCAAAGATCTGATTGGCAGAGGCCCCTCAACCGAGCCTGCCCAGCCGGGCTGGACGGAACATTTCGCCAGCCGTTTTGCCGGCCAGCCATTTAAATCTGTCGCCATCAGTTTCACCGATTCACAAGGCCGCAGCTTCCGCCGCCGGGGCGAATTTGTTGCCACCGTCACCGGGGTGGAAGGAAGTCTGATCTACGCAGCGTCGAGCCTGCTTCGGGACGAGATTGCCGCGCACGGCAGCGCCACCTTTCTGCTCGATCTGCTGCCCGACAAATCGCCCGAACAGGTGCTGGTCGAAGTGCGGCACCCGCGCGGCTCGCGCTCGCTGTCCAGTCACCTGAAAAGCCGCCTGAACCTTGACGGCATCAAGGCCGCGATGCTGTACGAGCTGCTGGGCAAAGACGCGATCGCCGACCCGGTCCGACTCGCTGCCGGCATCAAGGCGCTGCCGGTGCGCCTGGTCGCCACGCGGCCGATTGACGAAGCCATCAGCAGCGCTGGCGGCGTGCCGTTCGAAGCGATGACCGAACACCTGCAAATCAAATCGCCAGCCTTGATGCCGCCTGTCTTCTGCGCCGGCGAAATGCTCGACTGGGAAGCGCCGACCGGCGGCTATCTGCTCACCGCCTGCTTTGCCAGCGGAAGTGCTGCCGGGCATGGTGTATTAAACGTTTTAGGCCTGAAGCCCATGTAATACCTGCTTGGGCAGCTATTAAAGTAGTAGTGACAGGAATCTTGAGGAGGACCGCCATGATCGTACGTTTCAACATCGACCCCGCCGGCGAAGACGAGTTCGACTACCGCGTGAGCTATGAAGGTGAAGACCTGTACGGCGACGAAGGCCTGGGCAGCATAGAAGCCTGCATCGTCGCCGCGACCGAGGGTTTGGGCACGGAGCCGGTAGGCGCGGAAATCGCTTTCAAAGGCGTGATCAGCGGGACCTACCCGCTGGCGACCTTGGCGCTGGCGTCAAGCCAACTGGCCGAGCATGCGATGAACACCACGGCGGCAATTGAGGAAGCCAGCCGATAGAGTTCTCTATGCGGCTGCGACAGTTCCCACGGCATCAAAACCTTTGTCGGCTGACTGAAAGCTTACCGATTTGAAACGCGTTCCCTCCATACGCTCCAGCCTCGCCAAACTGGTCGCGGCCTGCCTGCTGCCGGCCCTTATCGCCGCAGCTGTACTTTTGTATTACAGCTATCAGCGGGTGCGCGCTGATCTGGCAAATGACGCGCTTGCCAAGGCAAATGCCCTAATGCTGACCGTTGACAGGGAAATTCGAAGGGGTCGACCGTTCGCTGCGGGCTCTGGCAACGTCTCCTTACCTCCGGTACTCGGACATGGCGTCCCTTCATGAGCAGGCGGTCAATGTGCTCAAAGGAAACAATATCAACAGCATCGTGCTGATCAATTCAGCCGGCCAGCAGGTGCTCAATACGGCCGGTCAGTACGGCTCTGCGCTGCCCATGTCGACCAATTCTGTGCAGCTTGAGCGCGTGATCACGTTGGGCCAGTCCGATGTATCGGATCTTTTTTTGACACCGTTGCCCAGCGGGCTGGCGATTAATGTAGCGATTCCGGTACGGGTTGCGGGTCAGGTGACCCACTCGCTCGTTGGCGTGGTATTGCCGAT
>JANPFZ010000133.1:0-11747 GCA_031423655.1 Polaromonas sp. | reverse complement strand
GTCGAACCGTTGCACTTCGTCCGGCGAGACGTTTTCATGATCTCAACGAGCAAGCGCGGTGCCTTGCTGGCGGCGGGCGCACTGGTCATCAACGCATTTATCTGGGGCGTGTCGTGGTGGCCGCTGCGCGCGCTGCAAGCGCGGGGCCTGCACCCGCTGTGGACCACGGCGCTGGTTTATTTTGTCGTTTTCGCCGGGCTGCTGGTGGCCTATCGCGGCAGCCTGAAAGGATTTGCCGCGCATCCCCAGCTGTGGCTGCTGGCACTTGCTGCAGGCATAACCAATGTCGGCTTCAACTGGGCCGTCACGGTGGGCGACGTGGTGCGCGTGGTGCTGCTTTTTTACCTGATGCCGGCCTGGTCGGTGCTGGTGGCGTGGGTCCTGCTCGGGGAAAAGCCGACAGCCACATCACTGCTGCGGCTGGTCATCGCCATGGCCGGCGTGCTGATCGTGCTGCAAGCACCCGGCGCGGCCTGGCCAATGCCGCAGGGCCTGCCCGACTGGCTGGCGATCATGGGCGGCCTCAGTTTCGCGTTGACGAATGTGATGCTGAGCAAGCTCTCGCACACGCCGACAGGATCACGCATGCTGGCGATGTTCGCCGGGGGTGCCGTCATGGCTGCAGCGGCCGCGCTGGTGGGCATGTCTCAACACATCGTTCCGGCGCTGCAGCTGGGCGGCATGGTGCCATTAGTCGTCATCGGACTCAGCCTGGCTTTTTTCATCAGCAATGCGGCGCTGCAATACGGCGCGGCGCGGCTGGCGGCAAGCACCACGGCGCTAGTGATGCTGACTGAGATCCTCTTTGCCAGCGGCTCGGCGGCGCTGCTCGGCGCGGCAGCGTTCACGCCGCGTATCTGGCTGGGCGGCGGCCTGATCGTTTTGGCGGCGTTGATGGCCGCGCTATCGCCGTCTGCGGACAAAAAGCATTGAGTCAGCAAGGCTGTGGCAACCGGCGCAGAATTTGAGATGTGATGAGTTCCAGCCGCAAGCATTTCGACATCAGGAGGATCGCCCATGAGCCCAACCAACCCCACCATTTACGACTTTGACGTCCGCCAGATCGATGGCAAAGAGATCTCGCTGGCTGCCTTCAAAGGCAAGGTCATGCTGGTCGTCAACACCGCCAGCCAATGCGGCTTCACGCCACAGTTCGGCGGGCTGGAGGCGTTGCACAAAAGCTATGCGGGCCAGGGGCTGGTGGTGCTGGGATTTCCGTGCAACCAGTTCGGCTCGCAAGACCCGGGCAATGACGGTGAAATCTCGGCGTTTTGTGAATTGAACTACGGCGTGACTTTTCCGATGATGTCGAAAATTGACGTCAATGGCCCTGCGGCGCACCCGCTCTACCAGTGGTTGTCGTCCGAGGCACCCGGCCTGCTTGGCAGCAAGGCCATCAAATGGAATTTCACCAAGTTTCTGGTCGGCAAAGACGGTAAGGTCATCAAACGCTATGCGCCTACCGACAAGCCCGAAAGTATGGCGAAAGACATAGCGTCGGCGCTGGCGGCCTGATTTTTAAGAAGAAAAAGCCTGCAGCCCGTGTAAATCTTTCACAAGCAGCTACTATTTTTGTAGCGCATCGTCGAGCAACTCAACCCAGTGCCGCACCGGCGTGGCGGTGCCGCTCTGCAGGTGCGTGATGCAGCCGATGTTGGCCGAAACAATCACCTCGGGCGCCATCTCGTTCAAATGGCCGAGCTTGCGGTCACGCAGCTGATAGGCAATTTCGGGTTGCAGCACCGAGTAAGTGCCGGCCGAGCCGCAGCACAGGTGTGCCTCGCAAGTCGCGGTTTTGATCTGGAAACCGAGCGCACCCAGATGCTGTTCGACTCCCCCGCGCAATTGCTGGCCGTGCTGCAGCGTACACGGCGGGTGGAATGCCACCTGCCCGACCTCCTCGGCCTGGGCTGCCACCCGAGCGCGCAGCGGCTCGACCAGCTCGGGCAACAGCTCGCTCAGGTCACGCGTCAGCGCGCTGATGCGGGCGGCTTTGTCGGCGTAGGCCGGGTCGTCCTTCAGGATGTGGCCGTACTCTTTCACCGTCACGCCGCAGCCCGAGGCGTTCATCACAATGGCTTCGATTCCTGATTCGACATGCGGCCACCAGGCATCGATGTTGCGCCGCATCTCGGCCTTGCCGCCGTCGTGGTCGTTCAAGTGAAACTTCACCGCACCACAGCAACCGGCCTTGGCCGCGACGATGGTTTGAATGCCTGCGGCGTCCAGCACGCGGGCGGTGGCGGCGTTGATGTTGGGCATCATCGCCGGCTGCACGCAGCCCGCCAGCATCAGCACCTTGCGCGCATGGCTGCGAGTGGGGCGCCTACCCGCATCCTGCCGCGCGGGCACCTTGGCTTGAAGCGCGGCCGGCAGCAAGCCGCGCACCGCTTGCCCCAGCTTCATGGCCGGTGCGAACAGTGGCGATGGCAAGCCTTCTTTCAGCGCCCAGCGCATTGCCTTTTCACTCGCCGGACGAGGAACTTTTTCATCGACGATCTTGCGGCCAATGTCCACCAGATGGCCGTATTGCACGCCGCTGGGGCAAGTGCTTTCGCAATTGCGGCAGGTCAGGCAGCGGTCGAGGTGCAGCTGCGTTTTACGCGTCGGCGTTTCGCCTTCCAGCACCTGTTTGATGAGGTAAATGCGGCCGCGTGGGCCGTCGAGTTCATCGCCGAGCAACTGGTAAGTCGGGCAGGTCGCGGTACAAAAACCGCAGTGCACGCACTTGCGCAAAATGGATTCGGCTTCCAGGCCGTCGGGGGTGTTTTTGAATTCGGGGGAGAGGTTGGTTTGCATAGATTCTCAGGATTGATTCCGCGCGAGCCTGGCCCTGCGCAGCCGGTTGATGCGCTGGAAGTCGGCCATTAAGGGTGGCAATGACAGGGCGAGCAGCACGATGGCCAGCGGCATGACCCAGACAAAGCCGACGTTCTTGAACCCGATCGCACCCACCAGACCGCCGGAGATGAACATGGCCAGCAAGGTGCAGAACAGACGCAGCTTGATGCAATTGGCACGCACGCGGGATTCAGGCGGGTGGGCGCTGTGGTTCCAGTAAAACAGCTTGCCCAGTTCGATGCCGATATCGGTGATGACGCCGGTCATGTGCGTGCTGTACGTATCGACCAGCAAAAAACCGCCGGCATTGATGGCGCCGGCATTGAAGGCCAGCAGCCCGCCGAGCAGGCGGTTGGTCGCCGCCGTGCGGTGCTGGCCGGTGAGATGACGCAGGCGTCTCATGCCAAGTTAAAAATCGCGGGACATGCGGTTCGGGTTGAAGATAGCGGCCGGATCAAACTGCGCCTTCAGCTGGCGATGAATCCGGTCCAGTGGCGGCTTTAATGAATCAAATCTGGTTCCAGCCCAGGCAGTACCTGCGCTAGCAGCTATGAAAAGCGTAGCGTGCCCGCCCGCTGCACGCGCCACCTGGCGCAGCTGGTCGGCATGTTTTGTCTCGGCGCGCACCCAGCGCTGACCGCCGTGCCACTCGATCAGCGGCGACTCGGGCAGGTCCAGCACCGGCGTGGTTTGCGGCACCGACAGGCGCCACAAGTCCTGCGTATCGCGGCGCGCCCTGAACCACGGCAGTTGCTGGTTGCGGCAATCCATCCAGTCAGCAGCGACCTGGGCAGGCTCTTCCAGCGTAGCGCCTGCCTGCTTGCCCAATGCGTGGCAGGCCGCCTGCACCGCTGCCACCGCGCCGCGCAGCCGCAAGTAAAGCGTGCCGGTGTCACTTCCTTCTTCATGCAGCCAGCAGCTGGCGTTCAGCGGTAAAGGCTGGCCACCCCAGGCATGCAGCCACTGCAGCGCCTGAGTCTGGCTGCAGTCGAAACGCAAGGTCGCTTCTGCGGGCGCAACGGGAAGCACCTTCAGGCTGACTTCGGTGATGACACCCAGCGTGCCCATGCTGCCGGCCATCAGGCGCGACACGTCGTAGCCGGCCACGTTTTTCATCACCTGGCCGCCAAACGTGAGGTGTTCGCCCTGACCGTTGATAAAGCGCACGCCCAGCATGAAGTCGCGCACAGCGCCCGCGCTGGCGCGCGCCGGTCCGCTGAGGCCAGCGGCGACCATGCCACCGACGGTTGAGCCCCCACGGAAATGCGGTGGCTCGAACGGCAGGCACTGCCCTTGCGCAGCCAGCAAGGCCTCAAGCTCTGCGAGCGGCGTGCCGGCCCGTGCCGTGACGACCAGCTCGCTGGGCTCGTAGCTCGTCACGCCAGAGAGCGTACGCAGGTCAAGAACGTCGCCCCGCAGGCTTTGCGCGTAAAAATCTTTGGTGCCGCCGCCGCGCAGGCGCAGCGGTGTGCGCGTGGCCGCAGCCGCTTTGATTCGGTCGGTCAGTTCGACGATGACCGGAGAGTTGTCGAGGGAAGTGTCGAGGGAGGTGTCAAGGTCTGCAGGCATGCAGCCATGTTAAGCCGCCCGGGGAAGCCTGTTTTGAATTTTTTGAACACTGGCTGTTCGGATTTTGCAGCGAGGCGACGTGGCATAGTGAATGTAAGGCTACGTTTTTAATAGCTAGTTGTGCATATATTGCTTGGGCTAAAGGCTGATTTTGTATAGTTTTTAACGCTGTTGAAAACAGAGAACAAGAGCCTCCGGGTCTAACCGTGCGGTCTAACTGTGCGGTCTATCGGGCGGCAGTACGGGAGGCGCCCCAGACAGAACCACGACCGGTACGCCAGGCAAATCAATCCTGGAAGAAATTGACCGGTAGACCCGGCACATCGACGCGCATGGAGAACACGCGACCCGAATCAGGCCAGGCCTGGAGTTCTGCCGCAGGCCGCTTGTGGCGCGCGGTGGTGAGGTACAGCGTTTTCAAATCGGCACCGCCGAAGCACGGCATGGTCGGGCATTGCGCGGGCACCGCCAGGCTTGCCAGCAAATCGCCAGCAGGCGACAACTTCACGACGCGCGCGCCTTCAAACATGGCGACGTAGTAATTGCCTTCCACATCGACAGCCGCGCCATCGGGGCGCCCGCCGTAGCCCGTCATGCCAAACTGCCAGCCTTCAGGCTCGATCGGCCATTGCCTGAAGACGCGGCCACGGCTCAGGACATTGCTGTCGGCGTCCCAGTCCCAGGCGCGCGTGACATGCGCCGTGGTGTCAGACCAATACAGCGTAGTGCCATCGGGCGACCACGCCAGGCCGTTGGCGATGGTGGCATTACCGGCCATGAACTGCAGCACGGGCGCTGCACCGCTGCGGCCATCCATCGAGAAAAGTTGGGCCTCCGGCTTGTCGCGAGGTTCGAACATCGTGCCCGCCCAAAACCGGCCGAGTGGATCTGCCTTGCCGTCGTTGAAGCGCATGGTGGCTGTGTCATACGGCGCCGGCCGCAGACGCTGCAATGGTCCACCCCACTGCCGGGCACGGTAGATCCCGTCACGCAGGGCAATGACCAGGCCACTCGGTTTGCCCGTCGTTCGCGCCGGCGCTATGCAGCCGGGCTCTGACGGCATGGTCCAGTTTTCTGTCTGGCCGGATGCCACGTCGCAACGAAAAATTTGCCGTGCCGGTATATCGACCCAGTACAGCCGCTCTTCGTCGGGATGCCAAAAAGGTGATTCACCCAGTTCATTGGGCAGTGCTGCCAGCGCTTGCCATGTCATGCTTGTACTCCTTGCGTTGTCGGGTTGATGGGCTTGTGTCGTGGCTACAAGCTGTAGGAGTCGCAAATCAATTTACGCATGCGCCCGGCGGTGCGGGGTCGCCTGTTCCTGTACGTGGGGCTGAATTAATCAGCGGCATTAGCTCAGGTGCCAGCACCTTCAGCAATTGCACTGGCAAGGCGCTGGTGAAGTCGTAGGCGGCGGCTTCGGCGCCTGGCACGTAGGCGATGAGGGTGCCGAAGAAACGCTCGTCGATGTTGAATACGAAGGTTGCCGAGCGATTCACCACGCGCGACTTGATCAGCCGACCGCCCGCGCCATAGGTATCGAAGCGCTGGTCGCCAGTGCCGGTTTTGCCGCCGAGTGCAATGATGCTGCCGTCTGGCCGGACAAAGGCTTTCTTCACGCGTTGCGCGGTGCCCCCCTCCACCACCAGCCGCATCGCGCCGCGCACGGCTTGCGCCACTTCGGGCGCCAACACCCGTTGGGCCTGGTCCGGCTGGTATTGAAGCAGCGTTTCGTAGGGCGTTGCGGCGGCGAAGTGCAGCGACCGGATGCGGGTGTTCGGTTTGCGCACGCCATCGTTGACAAGAATGCCCATCATTTCCGCCAGCGCGGCAGGGCGGTCGGCCGAGGCCCCGAGCGCGGTTGCGTAAGACGGCACCAGCGAATCGAAGGGGTATCCCATGGCGGCCCATTGCCGGTGGATTTCCAGAAAGCCTTCGCCTTCAAGCAAGCCCAGAATCCGCTTGTCCTGCGCATGCTTGCGATGGGTGGAAAACAGCCAGGAATACACCGCCTGCCGTGCGGCGCTGCTCGCCTGCATCACCTGCGTCTGGCTGGCCCCCGCATGGGTGCGCAAATAGCCGACCAGCCACAATTCCAGCGGATGCACACCGGCGACATAGCCACGATCGGCCAGCGACATCTGCTCTGGCGCGTATTGCTCGTAGAGCCTGGCCAGCCTGGGTTCGGCCGGATCGATGCCGTCCGGCAGATGGCCCTTGACAAAAGCTGTGAACTGATCGAGCGGTGCATCCGGCGCAATGGTGCGGAACATGGCAGCCAGCCGCGACGCCGTGAGGCGCCGGTTCTCCAGCAGCAAATCTTCTGCCTCTTGTACGGATTTGCCCTGATATTTGACCAGGAAGCGGCGCATGAAGACCTGCCCTTCACGGTCCGCAAAGCGTGACAGATAGGCGGCGCGACGCGGATCGTCGGCATCCTGCAGCAGCCTGGCCGAAGAGCCTGGGGTCAAAAACATGTAGTGGTGCACGATATCGCGCATCAGCCGGATGAACACCAGATTGACAGAGTTGCGCAGCGCATCGCGCACCGACATCACTTTGTCATTGTCTTCGCGCTTGAAATTATCGAAGTGGTGCAGCCCGCCGCCGGTAAAAAAGCCTTCCCCGGTACTGGCGGAATAGCGCCGCTCCAGCGCGGCATCGAGCATCGTACTCAGGCTTTTGTCCTGCGCAGCCAGAAAATAATCGGCTGCCCAGCGCGTCAGCACGTCTTTCGGGTCAACCTGCAGCGCGCGCAATTGCGTTTTATCCAGCACCGACAGCCGCTCAAACAGCTTCGCCATGATGTCGAGGTAGGTCACCAGCGTGCGCAGTTTGGCGGTCGATCCAAGGTCGAGTTTGGTGCCTTCGTTGATATTGAGCGGCTGGTCGAAATTGTCGGTTTGCACCCGCAGGTAATTGACGTCGCTTCCGCGCTCATAAAGCGTGAAGCTATACACCACCCTGGCCGGATCGCCACGTGCCAGCAACTGCTTGGCGGCCAGTCCGGCGGCCTTGGCACTGGCCGGGTTGCGCAAATCGCGCAGCAAGCCGGTCACGGCCGTCTGCACCGGCGCATCGAGCGTGCTGGCCACGCTGAGATCGAGGCGGTCCAGATCGTAAAGACCCAACAAATGACTGTCGCCAAGCAAGCCCGCGAGATGCGTGCGCACCGCATTGGCCGCCTTTTGCGAGACGAAAGAAACCGCTGCGGCAGGCACCTTGTTGACACGCCGGTTCAGCTTCACCTTGAGCGCCGCCTCGCGCAGCGTGGGCGCAATCACCCCTGCACTTTCCAGCAGGCGCAGGTGACTGTTTGTGAGCTGCTCCAGCTCGGCTTCACTGGCGTCGAAATAATACGAAGGACGGCGCTGTGCAATCAGCAGGCTGAGCGCCTGCTTGTACAGTTGCGCCTGCTCGCTGAGATCGCCGTTGTGTGCAGTCGCGTTTGTCAGGATGCGATTGACGTCGTTGAAGTCACGCCCGTACCAGACCCACAAACCATCGCCCAGGCCATGCACTTCGCCAAAGCCGGCCTTGGCAGACAGCGGCATGGTGTTGATGTAGCCCAGCACGATCTGGCGCCGCACCGCGCTGGTGTCCTCACCCTGCTGGTAAGCGCGCAAGGCAGCCGACACCATCTGCTGCAGTTTTTCCCTGACAGATGACGTGCGCCCTTCGGAAGAATGACGGTATTTTTCGATCTGGGTCGCCAGCGTGCTGCCGCCGGAGGAGCGGCCGTCGCCGGTGATGGCATTCCTGGCCTTCATCAGCACCGCATTGGCCAGCCGGTCCCACTCCACGGCCGGGTTGCGCTCCGGATAGCGAGGATCGAGCAGTTCACGGTTTTCTATGTACAGCAGGCTCTGCACAAGGATTGGTGCGATGTCGTCAAAGCGTTGGTAAATCCGCTTCGGATAGCGTTCCTGAAACAGGCTGTCCTTGTGACAATCAAGAATGCTCAGACCGCTTTGGGTCTTCTCGAGGTAGGGGGCGAAATAACCGGCGTCGACAATGTCTGTCATGCCCTGTGATATCCGCGCCTGTTTGACGATCTCAAAATCCCGGGTCTTGAGCTTGCCGAGGAACACCGGCAGGCTGGAATAACCCAGCCTGTCGTCATACGGCGCGCTCTGGGGGAAACGGATGGACGGACTGGGCCCCGCGCCCAGCGTATAGCTGGCCTTGCTGGCCAGGCCAGAAAAAAAACGCGCCTGATAGTTCGACGTGCGCATCTCCTGGGCGACCAGCAGCCCAAGCGCGACCACCAGTACCAGCACCGAAGATGCGAAAACGATCTTGAACCAGCGCAAAAATAAGGGCCACTTGCTCCGCATATCCATCATCGTGACTCTCTTTGCCAGTAGTTCTGCCAGGGCAATTCCTGGCAATGCATTGCAATGCATTACTGGAAATGTAGATCGGCCACGAGCTCGTCGGGCTTAAATCATCGCCCGCAGTCAGTGTACAAGTTGCCGCAGTGGGCCACGCCCGGTTGTGCGCCAGGTCCAGCGCTCTGCGGCTGCCGACTTGCGCGTCAAGCGCCGACACGCTACGCTCCAGGCGGCTTTGCAGGCGTTAGCCGAACTTCGTCCAGACGGATGGCCTGATCAAACAGACCATACAGGCAAAAAAAAGCCCGCCGACTTCGCAACCGGCGGGCTGACATTCCAAGGATGTCTTTCGTCAATCAACAGGACTGCTTTCAGGCAGCCCTCTATCCAATCAGCGGTTGTAGGCGGTCTCACCATGCGAGGTGATGTCCAGGCCTTCGCGTTCGTCTTCTTCGCTGACGCGCAGACCAATCGTCAGATCAACCACCTTGTAAGCGATGAACGACACCACACCCGACCAGACGATGGTGATCAGCACGGCCTTGAGTTGTACCCAGAACTGCGCGGCGATGGAATAGTCAGCACCTGTGATCATGGTGGCGGTGACCCAGTCGGCGGTGTAGCCAGGGCCGCCCAGACCTGGTGAATTGAAGACGCCTGTGAGCAACGCGCCCACAATGCCGCCGATGCCGTGGACGCCGAACACGTCAAGCGAGTCGTCAGCGCCCAGAATTTTCTTCAGGCCATTGACACCCCACAGGCAAGCAAAGCCGGCCACAAAACCAATCACCAGACCGCCGCCGATGCCGACGTTGCCGGCTGCGGGCGTGATCGCCACCAGGCCAGCGACTGCGCCTGATGCGGCGCCCAGCATCGAAGCCTTGCCCTTCATAAGTGCTTCACCAATACACCATGCCAATACGGCCGCCGCAGTGGCGCCCAGCGTGTTGATGAATGCCAGCGCCGCGAAGCCGTTGGCTTCCAGTGCCGAGCCGGCGTTGAAGCCGAACCAGCCGACCCACAGCAGGGCAGCACCGACCATCGTCAGCGTCAGGCTGTGCGGAGCCATGGCTTCCTTGCCGTAGCCGATACGCTTGCCCAGCATGTAGGCCCCCACCAGACCGGCCACAGCGGCGTTGATGTGGACGACGGTACCACCGGCAAAATCAAGCGCACCCGTCTGCCAGAGGTAGCCGGCCTTGCCGTTCATCGCATCGACCACTTCCTTGCCTGTATAGGCGTCAGGGCCCATCCAGAACCAGACCATATGGGCAATCGGTGCGTAGCTGAAGGTGAACCACAGCGCCATGAATAGCAGTACGGCAGAGAACTTGATGCGTTCGGCAAAGGCGCCGACGATCAGGCAACAGGTGATGCCGGCGAACGTGGCCTGGAAGGCAGCAAACACGATTTCGGGAATCACAACGCCCTTGCTGAAAGTGGCGGCGTTGGCAAACGAACCGGCTGCGTTGTCCCAGATGCCTTTCATGAACAAGCGGTCAAAGCCGCCGAAGAAGGCATTGCCTTCGGTAAACGCGAGGCTGTAGCCGTAGATGAACCACAGCACGACGATCATCGAGAACGTCACCATGATCTGCATCAGCACCGACAGCATGTTTTTGCTGCGCACCAGGCCGCCGTAGAACAGCGCCAGGCCGGGCACCGTCATCATGATGACGAGCAAGGTGGACACCATCATCCACGCGGTGTCGCCCTTGTTGGGGACCGGTGCCGCTGGCGCAGATGCCGCCGCTGCGGCGGGTGCTGCAGCAGCAGGGGCCGCAGTGGCAGGCGCTGCAGCTGGAGTCGAGGCGTCAGCCGCAGGCGCGGCAGCTTCAGATGCGGTCGGCGCGACAGCAGGCGCCTGGGCCAAAGCGTGGGTGGCTCCGGCCAAAAGACCCAAGCCCAATACGAAAGAAGCAATTAGTTTTTTCATGTCGATTTTTTTCTTGATAAGGGGGTCTTAGAGAGCTTCCTTGCCGGTTTCGCCGGTCCGGATGCGCACAACTTGCTCAAGGTTGTAAACAAAAATCTTGCCGTCGCCGATTTTTCCGGTGCGTGCGGCGGCTTCGACTGCTTCTATGACGCGATCCACCAGGTCGTCTGAAATGGCGGCTTCGATTTTCACTTTGGGCAAAAAATCGACGACATATTCCGCGCCGCGATACAGCTCGGTATGGCCTTTCTGGCGGCCAAAGCCTTTGACTTCGGTAACAGTGATGCCCTGTACGCCAATGCCTGAGAGTGCTTCGCGCACTTCATCGAGCTTGAACGGTTTGATGATGGCCGTAACGAGTTTCATGGGATGTTTCCTTGGGATGGTGCGATTAACGGCGACGGACGCGGTCTCTGTTTCGCTTGGCTGGGTTTGCAGTCTCGATTTAGCACGTACCGTGCCAAACCGCCTGCTTTCGCGGCCAGGGGTCGGCCATTGTTGTCCCTGTCGCGTTAGTGGTCTACAAACAAATTTTTACAAAGCACCAATTTGGCGCATTGAAAGCTGCAACGCACCAAAATGCGTCCGAATTGAATGCACGAATCAGGGAATCCTCAAATGAGCTTGTCATTGGTACACAGCCGGGCCTTGCTGGGTCTGGACGCAAAACCCGTGTGCGTTGAAGTTCACCTGGCCAACGGCCTGCCCAGCTTCACTTTGGTGGGTCTGGCGGAGACCGAAGTCAAGGAAGCCCGCGAGCGGGTGCGCTCTGCGATTCAAAACACCGGTCTTGAATTCCCCGCCAACAAACGGATCACGGTGAACCTGGCGCCTGCAGATTTGCCTAAAGACTCGGGGCGCTTCGATCTGCCGATTGCGCTGGGCATTCTGGCGGCCAGCGGCCAGATTGATGGCCGCAAGCTGGCCGGTTACGAGTTTGCCGGCGAGCTGTCGCTGGGCGGTGACCTGCGCCCGGTGCGGGGCGCTCTGGCGATGAGCCTGGCGCTGGCTCTCAACACCCGCAGCGGCTCAGGCAGCAGTGAACACTTACATAAATTAGTGCTACC
>JANPFZ010000132.1:0-3560 GCA_031423655.1 Polaromonas sp. | reverse complement strand
TTCCGTCGGCGGCGAGTTCGATCTGGCGCACCCGGCCAATCGGGAAGCCCGAAAAAGTGATGTCTTTGCCGACCACCACACCTTCGGAATCATCGGCGATCAGCACCAGTCGTTGGGTGCTCTCAAAAGCACCGCGTGCGTACAGCACATACAGCGCCGATGCGCACACCAGCACCAGCATGAAGATCATCAGCAGGCGCGCCTTCAGCTCCAGATTGGGCACCGACGACGGTGACGGCGCGCTGGCTTGCGTGACCTGCAATGGGTCGGCCGGGTCGGGATGGGTTGGGTCGCTTGGAGGGCTCATCAGTCAGGTGTTCGGGTTCAACTTGGATTCAACTTCGTGCTCAATAGTAATTGCCGACCAACGACAAAATCTCGATCAGCAAGATCACGCTGAACATACGCACCAGGCCGCGAATTTCGGCACTCGTGCGCACACTGCTGGCGCCGCCCATGCCATAGAGCGCAGACGCCATCGGAATCATCGACACCGCCAGACAAAAGAAAAAAGTCTTCAGCGCAAAAATCAGCGTGACGGCCGGGCTGAAAACCTGACCAAACAGCCGTGTGTAGGCCGCGGTGCCGGCCAGATTAAACCCGTACACCGCCACGTAGGCCACCAGCAGCGCCACCACGCAGCTCAGCGCGGCCAGCGTGAAGCCGGAAAAAATGCCGGCCACCACGCGCGGCAGCACCTCGCGCCGCACCGGGTCGATGCCGCGCGCGCGCTGTTCGTCAAGCTCGCCGCTGGCCTGCATGGCGGTGAGTTCGGCGCCGTCGGGAATGGTGCAGCGCAGCGCCACGAAGAGTGCGGCGGTCAGCGGAATCAATTCGAGCACCAGCACGCGAATCACCACCTGCAGCGCGTATTGCGACAGGCCGTAGCTGACCGCGGTGACCACCACGATGCGCGTGATCACCACCGTGACCAGCGCACACAGCACGGTGAACCAGAGCAGGATGGGCGCTGTGTTGAGGTAAATGTGCCGCGCCAAAATACCCCGGTTGTCCCGCGTGTAGCTTGAAGGCGACAGCACCAGCACCAGAATCAGCGCGCCCAGATGCACCAGGCGCCACCATTCAATCAGCCAGTGCTGCGCGGCGCGGCGCGTGTCGGCAAGCTGGTTGTGAAGAGGGCTACCAGTCGTCATCGGGTCATGATAACGGCCAGCCCACAGCGTCAGACCAATGGCCCGTTCTCCAGCGGAAAAGAGCCATTCGGTATGCCGGCTGGCAGGCCCAGCGCAACGGCCTGGCGCGTGATGGCTTCCCGGTCGCCCTGCCACAGCGCGCTGATGTAGGCGCGGTAGTCTTCATGCCAGTTTTCCGATTCAGGCAGCGCAGCCAGGTCGCCATTGACCTCGACAAGATCGTGTACGTGCACCGCCACTTCGGCAGACAGAGTACAGGCGGTATTGAGCACTCGGTCAATATCTGCGTCGCCGGCCTGCAGCGCCGTGACGCCGAACAGATCGAATACGCGCGTAAAAAGCGCCGTGCTTTCGACGTCCAGCGCCGCTACACCGGTGGCTTCGTCCAGCACCGGCTCGGCAGGATAAGCGGCCTGCTCTGCGGCCGCGAACAATTGTTTTCTGAATGCTGCGTTCATGCGTTTTGCTGGAAGTTACAGAGCGCATTATCGGCAGGAGCTGCAGGACGCCTGATTCACCCCGGCAGCAGGCGGACAAGCTTGCCGTTGCTGCTGTCAGTCAGCACATACAGCAGCCCGTCGGGGCCCTGTCGCACATCGCGGACGCGGCCGATACTCTCGATCAATTTTGATTCCTGGCGTACTTTTCCGCCAAACGGTTCGGTCAATTCGAGCCGGGCCAGGTAGGCAATTTTGAGCGAGCCGACAAACAGATTGCCGCGCCAAGCCTGGCCGTATTTGTCGCTGCTCAGAAGTGGGCCGTGCTGGAAAATTTTGGCTTCTGGCTGAAGATGACCTTGACGTTTTCCAGCCTGGCGTTGTCAACGCTGAGCGTGGCGCGTGCCAGCGCTGTGCTGTTGCCACGCGTCAGAACGCCGGGGGCCGGCTCGGAATAGCAAAAATAAAGCGTGCGGCTGCGCGCAAAGTCAGCATCGAGCAATAGATCCAGCAGCCCGCCCTGACCGTTCGCCGCACCGTCCGGCACACCAGCAATTGGTGCGCCGACCTTGCTTGCCGTCAGGCTGAACCACGCGCATGCTGCCGTTACGCTCGCTCACCAGAAAACGCCCCTCCGGTAGAAAGCCAGCGCCCACGGGTTTTGCAGCCCCTTGGCCACGGTTTGCGCCCGCACGGACTGAGCTTGCGCCGTTCCCGCGAGGCCCAGGCACGTCAAAACCATTGCTATTAGAATAATAGCTGCTTGCGCCCGTTTTACATGGGCTACAGGCCTTTTTTCATATAAACCTGGCGACCAGACACCAGGCCGACGTCAATAGCGAGGTCCGATTACTCACTTTTGCAGCGACTTCAAATACAGCGCCAGCGCTTCGATATCGGGGGCTAGCAAATGTGACACCTTGCCGTGCGTGTCCGGGATCACGCGGATGTTATTGGCGGCGAGCAGCGGATTGATCCGCCCGCCGACAATCAGCGGCGCGACGTTGCCGGTGCCGAGCTGATCGATCTGCAGCCGGCCCTCGGGATACGCGGCTTTGTCATAGGCCGGGTCGCGTCCGGGCTTGAGAATGAAGGGGCTGTCCAGGCTCACGCACAGTGGACCCTTGCCGTCGCCGGCCAGCTTGGTGCAGGTTCCGTCATCCCGGCTGTCGGCGATGGTGATTGGCACCTCGGTCGGCAGGCGAATCGCCGGCCCGCCGAGGAAATCAAACGCCGTCACGCGGCTGTGATCAGTGCGCACGGTTCTGAAGTTGAAGCCGCGCTCCCCGGCCTGGCGCAAGGGCGAGTCTGGCGTCAGCAGGATTTCACGAATGGAATGCGCGGAGCCGTGATGCAGCCAGCGCGGCACGCTGTCCCAGAACGAGCGCAGATGCTTGGTGTTGCGGCTGCTGATGTTCTGCCGCCCACCCACGTCCTGCGGCGGATTGAATTCCTTGAAAAAGTAGTCGTTGGCAAGACGCGTAAACGGTCCCTCGTTGTCCACGGTAATCTCGGCCACCACACCCGGCTCGTGAATGTTGTAGTCCTGAAAGGTGTCGTCGAGCACGCCATTGGAGCGTTTGTTGCCGTTGTGATGGCAACTCGCGCAGCCGGCACCGCCCGCTGACACTTCGTTGGTGAACAGCACCTTGCCGCGGGCGACCACTGCGGCCTCGTTCCTGCTGGGCTGTTGCCGCAGGGTATTGGGCATCAGACGGGTTTCATTCTGGGTCCAGAGAATCTGCGCGAATGCCATGTCGTAATAACCGATCTTGAACGCCTTGCCGCTTAGCTCCGGCCGGCCGATGGCACGTGAGTTTTCCTCGGTCTTGGTGAGCACGAACTCGTTGCGCGCGCGTAGCCGGTCCGCGAGCGCCGCCTGCGGGAACAGCACACTGCGGTTTTCAGCGCCGACCAGCTCGCCGTTGCAGGAGGACGCGTACGCGTTCATATTGGTGCTGAGCCCTTC
>JANPFZ010000131.1:0-4905 GCA_031423655.1 Polaromonas sp. | reverse complement strand
TGCATCGCCGTCAATGATGTCGTCACCGCCCCGGCCTTCAATCAGGTCACTGCCCGCGCCGCCCAGCATGATGTTGCCGTTGGAAAATGCCACCGGCCCAATCGGCGTATAGCTTCCCTGGCCCAGAATGTCCGTCAGGCCAAAGATCAGGTTCGGGTTGTTCAGTTCGTTAAACGGGTCGGCTTTACTCACATCGGTGCCGCGCAGAACGTCGTTGTGTGCCGAGCCGCTGATGGCTTCTGTCTGGTTAAAGCGGGTACGAACGGCATCGGCCGCAGTCGCCGGGTTGCCAAGGATGAGATCAACCAGGTTCATATCCACATCCACACCCAGCGCCAGGGAGTCGAACGAAGCCCAGTCAAAGCCCAGCCCGCCGTTAATCACGTCGAAGCCGCCCTCGGCGAGCATGATGTCGTCTCCGCTGAAGCCGAGCATCTTGTCGCCGCCCGCACCGCCGATCAGCACATCATTGCCGCTAAACAGGGGGATATGGCCGGTCGGGGCCCCCGAATCGCCAGTCAGCAGATCGCCGCCCGCCCCGCCCTCGAGCCAGTCGTCACCCTCGTTGCCTGTCAGTTCATCGGAACCTTCGCCGCCCAGGATGATGTCGTTGCCTTGTCCGCCATCGATGACATCCAGGCCCACCCCACCGTTGATGAAGTCGTTGCCGTCGCCGCCAAACATGAGGTCATCGCCCAGGCCGCCGTCAAGGGTGTCGTCGCCCGCATCGCCATGAATCACGTCGTTGCCGGCACTGTCGGTGATGGTGTCATTGCCGACGCCGCCGTACAGTAAGTCGTTGCCGTTGCCGCCGTCGATGTAGTCGTTGCCGCCGTCGCCCCAGACGGTGTCGTCATCGGCCTGCCCGGCGATCAGGCGGTCGTCGCCCGCGGTACCGCCCAGCACCATGGTGTTGCCGAAGAAATTGTTCTGGCCCAGGAAACGGATGGTGCCGTCGGGCGACACATCGACGAGCAGCTTGCCAAGGACGTCGTCGGCGGTGCCCAGGATGCCATCCGGCCCCGGCTGGGTGGCGTCCCGCAGCCAGGTGCTGGGGTCGTTTTTGTTGATGGTGCTGGCTTCGACCACATACTCCGGCGTGAGGAAGATGCTGGCACTCAGGTGGTGGGTGCCGGTGTTGGCCATGATCATCGAAGCGAATGAGTTACCTTCGATCTCGACGCCCCAGTGCGTGCCCTCAATGCGCGGCAGGTAGTACAGGCGGTCGGCGTCCTGCAGCTTCTCCATCTGGGTTCTGAAGATGAAGTCGAAAGTCGAGCCCAGCAGGGGGCCGAACAGGTTCTGCTTCTCGGCCAGGCCGCCCACCCACAGGTCTACCCGGTCCAGCCCGGTGAGGGAGCCGGTGCTCCACTGGCTGTGCACGGCGCGAGCGTCGGTGTTGGTGAGAGGAGTGAGCACATTCGTATAGTTAATACCCGTGCTGTGCATGAAGTCGTAGGCATCCTGATTGAAGGCTGCGTTACCCAGGGTGCCGTGGGTCACCAGATTTACCGCAGCAGCGCGCTTGTCCACCAGGGTGATGGCGTCTGTAATGGTTTGGTGCGTGCCGTAGGCCGCCACAAAGTTGACGAGCGAGCCCGAATGCTTGAGGAACTGTCCGAAATCGTCCCAGCTGGCATAAGGCTTTAGCGCCGTGTCGTTGGTCTGGCTGAAAATCTCGTGGCGCAGCAGGTTAAGCGGCGCGACGCCTGCTTCCCGGCCGCGCGCAATGTTCAGCGCGGCCAGGTCCAGCGGCAGGCCGAGCAGGTTGTTGCGCAACGCACCCGTCACAAACTCGTCAATCTCGTTGCCGACCTGGTTGACCGAACCGAGTACGATCTGGCCGGCCGCGTCCTTCCCCGCAGCGGCAAACGCCAGGGGGTTCAGGAAGGCATCAATCAGCCCGATCTGATTGAGCACCGGGTGGCCGGTGACATCCATTACCGGCGTGCCGTCAAGGCCAATCTGGTAGCGGTTAATGTTCTCGTCCAGCATGGAGTGGCCGAAGCGGTAGACGGCGTGGGCAAACTCGGCCGTGATGGCCGGGTCGAGATTAATCTGTAGATTGCCGAACAGATGAATGCCGGGCGAGACTTTGCGGGCGAACTCTTCAAACACCAGGTGCTGGTACTGGGTTTCGGTACCAAACTTGGCAACCTGGAACAGGCGCTCGCCATTCCATTCGTTGTCCTGGATGCCATCGAGCACGTTAGCCCCGGCCAGCACCCAGTCGGTGGCAAAAGCGGTGTCGCCATTGGCCAGTTCGGCACGGACCAGATCCTTGGTTTGTTCGATCAGGCGGTTGTGCTCGAGGTGGAACACTTCGTGCACGGCGGTCAGGCCAATGTTCTCGTTGACGCGGCCATCACCGGCGACGTAGTGTGCATCGAGCAGCTCGTTGTCGTATTGCAGGTTATTGCCCCGCGCATCAACGGGAACGGCGTTACCTGTAATGGTGTCGGCATCCGCCATCAGCACCCCGCCCACGATGACCGGAACCGCATTGTGCGCAATGTCGTTGAGGAAAGCGTGCTGGGTGCTGACCGAGCCCGCCGTGCCAACTGGAAGCAAAGGGTTGGCTTCTACCAGTGTCTGGACGCCAGCCACCAACTTGACCATTTGTACATGCCCATTCGCACCTGGAATGTAGTTGCCATAGGCATCGGTGGCCAGCAGGGGGACGTTGCCGACATCGGCATCGGTCAGCAGGATGCCCAGACTCAAAGCATTGGCCTTGACATCAGCCCAGGTCGGCATGTGACGGCTGCCGTCGGCGCTGACGTGGTCCAGCATGCGGCCCGTGGCGTGCAGTTTTCCGTCCACGCCTTTCTGGTACTCGCGCAGAAAGACCTGGTGCGAGGGGTGCGAGGTGTAGGTCTGGCTCTGGTCTACAAAGGGGGTAATGGTGTTGGTGCCCGCGCTGTTGATGTCGTCGGCCGTGCCCAGAATGCCGTCGGCTCCGGGATTCTTGACCGAGCGGGTCAGCACCATGAAGTTGGTATGGCCACCGACCACATACAGCGGGTCGTCCGGCTGCAGCGGAATGAACACGGTACCTGCGCTGGCGCTCTTGGTCACCAGATCGAGACCATGGTCAAAGAACTGGCCGAACATCGTCATCCAGGTATTGAAGGGAGCCGAAAGACCGGCATCTGGCGTGACGTTAAGAATCACCAGTGAGCCGTTTTCCTGGGTGAGCCCCAGGTTAGCCAGCAGGGCGGTAAGGGCGCCGTCTGCTGTATTGGCAACAGTGGCAGCCGTCGCGCTCACGGCTACGGCGCTGCTGTGCAAGGCAGCGTCTGCAAGGACCTGAGCTGCCGCAGTCGTGGACGTCGCTGAGGCCAGGTCGGCGGCAGTAGTGGATGCGACTGCGCTCGCCTGCAGGGCAATGGCATCCGTGGCGGCTGCGGCCAAGGCTGCAGCGTCAGATGCCGCTTGCGCGGCATCGATCTGCGCTTGCGTAGCCGTACCGCTGGCAATGAGCGCAGTCAGTGCAGCCAACGCAGTTGCTGCGTCAGCGTCAGCGCTGGCGGCAGCAGTTGCAGCCGTGGCGTCAGCGCTGGCCAACGCCTGCGCGGCAGCAGCGGCCTGGGCGGCGGCCGTTCCCGCTGCGGTGGACGCTGCAAGCGTTGTTGCAGCGTTGCCGACCAGCGCCTGTGCGGCCAGCGCGGCGGCAGCGGTAGCTTGCTTTGCGGCGTTGGCGGTAGCCACCGCTTGGGTGCCAGCCACAGGGTCGGCATTGCCCAGGGCGGCGAGCGCGGCCTGAACCGCCGCTGAGTTCTTGAGGCTCTGGTCCGAGATCAGGTTGCTGATGGTGCGCGGCTGGGAGTCGTAGACATACCCTGCGCTTTGATTGTAGGAAGTCGGTGTTGCCGGAGATCCAGGGCCGAACGCGCCGGCGGGTATGGCCTGGGCATCAGCGAAGACGGCGGCCGTCAGACGCGGGAAGGGCAGATCGGCCGCGCCGAAACCGGATTGACCCGGCACCAAGCTGTTGTTGGTGCCATCCACCGTGCGCAGGCCAAAAGACAATTGCGGGTTTGACGGTTGGCCGGATTCCGCGAGCCGGATTTGCGTCAGGATGAATTCGAGATCGATTTTATTAAACGAGACCATTTGGATTTCCCCTTTAGTTTCAGTTGATTACAGATACGTGCAGAGACCCAAAGGGGCGTACGGAAACCGTCACTTAAGGTCGTTGGCGGCAAGAAACGTTTGCGCTTGTTTCCCAGCTGCCGCTATTTAAAAAGTTGGTTGCGAACGCAACTGCGGGTCAAAACCGCGCTGGCTCTACACCTCTAGAATGGCGCGCGCAATCTGTTGCGGGCGGCTCAGCGCAGGCATCATGAACCAGCGGTCCAGCGCCACATTGCCCACCCGTACCACCCCCGTGTGATTGCTCAGATCGGCATCCGCGACCGGGTCCGAGTCGACAAATCCCAGGCGCCGCCTGATCTGCTCCATCTCGTCGGGCTTGCCTGTCAGCAAGGTCCATCCGGGTTTGATTCCGCGCTGCTTCACATAGGCGCTGAGCGCCTCCGGCCGGTCGAATTCAGGCTGCAAGGTCAGCGAGTACATGAAGATGTCACGGCCAAGGCGCTTGCCCAGAGCGCTCTGCACCTCCAGCAAGTTGCTGGTGTTGGCGGGGCAGATGCCCGAGCAGTAGGTGTAGAGCATGTTGATGACGACGATCTTGTTTTTCAGCAGGTCGTCGTAGAACCGGACCTTTCTGCCGTCGTGGGTTTCAAGTACAAAGTTTGGAAATGCATTGAGCTGCGGGCCTGCAGGCGCTGCCTGGAGCGACCCAGGTGACGTGAGCAGAGGTAGCAGGGCGGCACCGCTCATCAGTCCAAGCAGATTTCGTTTGGTGTTCATGATGTGTGTTCCAGATAAGGGTTAAATGAC
>JANPFZ010000130.1:0-21457 GCA_031423655.1 Polaromonas sp. | reverse complement strand
CGGCAGCTGATGCGTGCTACTCGCCGTCGAATGCCGAGGCGGTGTTGCTGTTGCCGCGCTTTGTGACTGGAGCCAGATCGTCGGGTTGACCGGGTGTGCGGGTGTGCGGGTGTGCGGGGTAAAGTCGGGCAAATCTCCGGTAATTTCGCCTCGCTAGTTTGAAGTCTCTTCGCAAAAACCTTTTGACGACGCCCTCGCCCCCACCGCCCAATGACGCGCCCCGCCCCTTGCGGCTGCTCGAAGGCGGGCAGATATATTTCCCTGCGTTGATCAAGGCGTTTGACACTGCCAGGCGCTGGATTCAACTGGAGACCTACATTTTCGACGTGCATGGTGCGGGTGCGGAGGTGGCAGACGCGCTGGCCCGCGCCGCAGAACGCGGCGTCACCGTACAGGTCCTGGTGGATGGCATCGGCACTGCAGCGCTTCCGCCTGAATGGAAAAGCCGGTTCGATGAAGCGGGCGTTCAATGGTGTGTGTATTCGCCGCTCGGATCGGGTCTGGGCTTGCTGGTGCCGGACCGGTGGCGCCGCCTGCACCGCAAGCTGTGCGTGGTGGACCAGCACACTGTTTTTTGCGGCGGCATCAATGTGCTGGACGATTTTTACGACCCCAACCATGGCGATCTGCAAGCCCCGCGCTTTGACTTTGCCGTGGCGGTTACCGGCCCGATGGCTGCCGTCGCTGCAGACGCTGTGGCGCTTCTCTGGTGGCGCGTGCAAGCCGGCTACAGCGCCCGCCAGCGACACCTGACCACGGCCTGGGAAGCTTTCAGAGCAGCCGGTTACGGCGGGCGAACCGACACTGCGGCCATAGCCACAAAGCCTCCTCGCGCGGGCGGAAAAGCGGTTCTGATTTTGCGCGACAACCTGCTCAATCGCAGCAGCATCGAGCGCGCCTACCGAAAGGCAATCGGCAGGGCGCACCGCGAAATCGTGATCGCCAATGCCTATTTTGTGCCGGGCGGCAAGCTTCGCCGCGCTTTGATCAGTGCGGCGCGGCGTGGTGTGCGTGTCACGCTGCTGCTACAGGGCAAGTACGAATATTTCATGCAGTACCACGCGGCGCGGCCGGTCTATGGCGCCCTGCTGGCAGCCGGCGTGGAAATTCACGAATACGAAGCCAGTTTTTTGCATGCCAAAGTGGCGGTGGTTGATGGTCATTGGGCCACGGTCGGTTCTTCCAACCTGGACCCGCTCAGCCTGCTGCTGGCCCGCGAGGCCAATGTGGTCATTGAAGACCGGGTTTTTGCCGAAGACCTGCGGCAGCGCCTGTACGCGGCGGTGGCGCATCACGGGCGGCGCATCGACCCGGCCGTCTACAGCCGCCGACCGTTGCGCCAGCGAGTGTTGAGTTGGGTCGCCTACGCGCTGATGCGACTGGCGCTGCTGCTGACGGGTCAGCGATACTGACGGCGTACCTTCGAGCGGAGATACTTAACAATCCAGTTCGCTATAAAAATAATAGCTGCTTGCGCACGTTTTACCTGGGCTAGAGCCCTAAATCACCGATGAATAACCCCTGAACACGGTTGCTGGAGGGGCTGTTACCATCTCACATGCTTATGAAATCCACTCCGTCTGTGCCGGATTCGTCTGATCAGGGAACGCCTGTATCGGTGAAGATCCGTGAGCGTCTGGCCCACGCAAAGAAGCGTTTTCACGCCAACGACAACATCGCCCGCTTCATCGAACCCGGTGAACTTGCAGCGCTGCTCGACGAAGTTGAAGGCAAGATGCAAGGCGTGCTCGACAGCCTGGTGATCGATACGGCCGGCGACCACAACACGCAAAACACCGCACGCCGCGTGGCCAAGATGTATCTCAATGAAGTTTTTAACGGCCGCTATGTCGAAGCGCCCTCGATCACCGAATTCCCGAATGCCGAACACCTCAACGAGTTGATGATCGTCGGGCCGATTACCGTGCGCAGCGCGTGCTCGCACCATTTCTGCCCGGTCATTGGCAAGATCTGGATCGGCGTCATGCCCAACGAGCACACCAACGTGATCGGCCTTTCCAAATACGCCCGCCTGGCCGAATGGGTTATGGGTCGGCCGCAGATCCAGGAAGAAGCGGTGGTGCAACTGGCTGATCTCATCATGGACAAAACCCAGCCCGATGGCCTGGCCATCGTGATGGAGGCCAGCCACTACTGCATGGGCTGGCGCGGCGTGAAGGACCTGGACAGCAAGATGATCAACTCCGTGATGCGCGGTGTGTTCCTGAAAGACGCCAACCTGCGGCGCGAGTTTCTGGCCTTGATTCCACAAAAGAGTTGACCCATTCATGCTAGTACGTTTGCTTTACGCCAGCCGCGCCCTCGACACACGCCCAGAGGCCATCGACGGCATTCTGGCGCAGTCGCGCCAATACAACCCGAGCTGCGGCATCACCGGCATTCTTTGTTACGGCGGCGGCATCTTTCTGCAGGCCATTGAGGGCGGCCGCATGGCTGTCAACGAGTTGTACAACCATATCCAGCGCGACAAGCGCCACAGCGATGTTGCGTTGCTGCTCTTCGAAGAAATTGCCGAGCGGCGCTTTAGCGGCTGGACCATGGGCCAGGTCAACCTGCAAAAGCTTAACCATTCCATCTTGCTTAAATACTCCGAAAAACCCGAGCTGGACCCGTATTCGGTGTCGGGCCAGGTATCGATGGCGCTGCTCGAAGAACTGATGGCGACTGCCGCCATCATCGGCCGCTCCTGAAACTGCGTTTAAGCGTTCCGTGACGCCGGCGCCGCTGATCGGCTGCGATTTTTCCAGCAGTCCCACCTTACGCAAACCCATCGTCATCGCCGAAGGTTCCGAGGCTGGCGGTCGCGTGTTGCTGGCCCGGTTGCATTGCATTCCCACCTTGGACCAATTTGGCGGCTGGCTGGCCGTCGAACGAAGCTGGACCGGCGCTTTTGACTTTCCGTTTGGCCTGCCGCGCGAATTGGTGGAGCATCTGGACTGGCCGCTGCAGTGGCGCGCGCTGATTGAATACTACGGCGCTTTGGGTCGCCCGGAAATCAGGAAGCTGTTTGCTGCCTTTTGCAACGGTCGCCCTGTTGGAGCGAAGTTTGCCCACCGCAGCGCTGACCGGCCAGCCGGCTCCAGTCCGTCGATGAAATGGGTCAACCCGCCAGTCGCTTACATGCTGCACGCCGGCGTGCCGCGCCTGCTCGCTGCCGGCGTTCATATTCCAGGCCTTCATGCGGGCGATGAGACGCGCGTTGCCCTTGAAGGTTACCCGGGCCTGCTGGCGCGCGAGGTGCTTGGTCAGCGGTCTTACAAGAGCGACGACAAGGCCAGACAAACTCCCGAGCGACTGATTGAGCGCAAAGACCTTATCACCGCCCTTGAGCATGGACAGACCCGCCTTGGCATGCGCCTGAAGGTCAGTCACGCCCAGCGCGACGCGCTGATCGATGACGCCAGCGGCGACAGCCTGGACGCGGTGCTGTGCCTGATGCAGGCCGCGTGGGGCGCGAAGCAGGGCGCGCCGCGCTACGGCTTGCCGGAAGAAATGGACGCACTTGAAGGCTGGATCGTCACTGCGTGATGCGTAGCCGTCACGAGGCCGCCGGGCAGTGGCCAGGCAGCGGATTGTCCATTTATTCATAACGATTTAGCCCTGTAACCCACGTATAACGTGCGTAAGAAGCTATGAATAAAATAGCATTTAGCCACGTAACTATTTCTGTATGCCAGCCTTCCCTAACCTGAACCTGAACCTGAATCCAAACTCGACAACAAAAACCTGGCTTGCGTTGGCTGTGCTGGCTGTCTGCTGTATCGCCACGGCGCAGCCGTCAACCGCCGCCGCGCCGCACCCCGACCCCTGGCCGGGCGTAGTCACCTATGTGGTCGACGGCGACTCCGTTCGGGTGCGCCCGCTGCAGGGCGGTAAGCCCGTCAGCGTTCGGCTTGATGGCATCGACGCGCCCGAGATTTGCCAAAGCGGCGGCGACACGGCCCGCGATGCGTTGAAGCGCCGCGTGCTTGGCCTGCAGGTGGTTATTCAAGGCAAAAGTCGCGACGACTATGGCCGCCTGTTGGCCCGAATCATGGTAGACGGCGACGACGTGGGCGCACGTATGGTCAAGGACGGCCACGCATGGTCTTATCGCTACCGTGGCAGCGTCGGGCCGTACGCCGCGCAGCAGCGGCTGGCGGAATCGGCCCGTCGCGGAATTTTCGCTGAAACCAGTGCGGCTGCCGTTTATCCTGCAGCATTTCGCAAGCAGCACGGCGCTTGTCCGCGCTGATATTTAATCGGGTCTGGGCGTGGATGTTTCCGACAATAAAAAAGCAGCCCTTGCATGTCGCAGGGGCTGCTTTTGAGTCGCCGCACTGTGCGCGGCAATCTTTATAGCCGACCCGATACGCCTGATGCGCTAACGAACGGCTTATGCGGGCTTCAGGCGCCTACGGACGAACGACGATGTCGTTGCGAACCGATCTAACGTTCTTCACGCTGCGGGCAATGCTCTCCGCCTGCGCTTTTTCGGCGGGGGATTTAGCAAAGCCGGACAGCTGCACCGTACCATTGAGAGTCTCAACGCTGATGGAAGAAGCAGCTACTGTCTTGTCTTCCACGTATTTGGCTTTGACTGCTGTGGTGATCGCCGTATCGTCGACGTAGCCCCCTACCGTCTCCTGACCACGTCCGACGGCGCAGCCGCTACCAATGATGGTGATGCCTGCCAGAGCGGCGAATGCAAGTGCGCGAGCGTATTTCATGATAATTTTCCTTTTTAGATTGTGAAGCTGAACTGGTGCAAAGTTTTAAATGCCAACCGGGCAGCGGCACCACGCCGCCCGGCCTGCGGTTGGGAATTACTTTTCGAGCCAATCGCTCAGTTCATCGGCATGCTCTTCTTCGTCAGCCAAAATCTGTTCGAGCATCCGGCGCGTCGTGTGGTCCTTATCACCAACCAGCGCGATCATTTGGCGATAGCTTTCAACCGCAACGCGTTCCGCGACCAGGTTCGACCGGATCATCGATTGCAAATCTTTCGACTCGTCATAGTCAGCATGGCTGCGGGAAGTTAGAGTGTCAGGCGAGAAGTCTGGCTCGCCGCCCAACTGCACGATGCGCTCGGCAATGCTCTCGGAATGCTGCGTTTCTTCCTGCGCATGGACCATGAATTCTTCAGCGATCTTGGGTGATGCGACGCCTTTGGCCGTGTAGTGGTGGCGCTTGTAACGCAGTATGCAGACCAGCTCGGTGGCGAGTGCATCGTTGAGCAATTTGACGATTGCGTCGCGGTGAGGGCCGTAAGCGGGCGTGATGGCGCCATCTGACAGACTGTTTTTCGCGGCTTCAAGACCAGCCTCATCCAGCACAAGCTGATCGTCAGAAGGGTCGGAAGCGACAGCAGATAAGGCAGTGTTTTTTTTCATGGCGGCTCGGTTGGGTTAAGGGGTGGATTGGGGCGATGCGTTATGGATTGGGGGGATCAGAGGGAGAAAAAAGAGACATCAGCACACTGGGCACAGCAGCGGACTTGACAGCCGCCAGAAAAATTCCGCCTACCGATAAAAGGCGCCACGGCCGAATCACGACAATGGCGGCGCCCGCGGCTGCCGCCACACCCAACAGTTTGAACGGATGACCTTTTGCGTACCTGCCAACCACTGGCTTGGCCACATCTACCGCCATGCTGACCGGATGATGCCTCCACCAGGTTCGCACCGCGCGGGCAAGCGCCGAGGGCCAGAAGCTTGACGTGTTCGACGTCAACCCTGATTCATCAGCAATTTCATACGGGTCGTCAGACCGGGCCATGGGCGTGTCGTCCCGCGTCATGTGTCTGACAAGGGCCATGCGGCTGGCGGCCAGGCGCTCTTGTGGAGTCGGCAGTTCAGTTGAGGCCATAGCCTCTGCTCAGCTGTTTGACCATTTCTCAGCCCACCATGCGCAGGGCGCGAATGTCGTTGTCGATTTGCTCTTTCAACTCGGAAAATCGCTCCGTCTGCCAAGGCTTGAGTGCGCGAAGAATTGCAATAATGACAAGCAACAACGCGACTGTCGGCACGGCTACCAGCACCCAGTGAAACTGGTTTTGCATCAGCCCGAGCATGACGGCAACGCCCGTCAAACCGAGGAACACCACACCGGTCAATACCGCCAATATCCACGCCGCAGCCCTCGCCAGTACATCTGTGCCCGCTTTGATGGCTTCCTGGTGAGCCAGCGCAGCGTAAGCCGACACGTGGTCCACAACGAGGTCAGGTCGTTTAACGAACGTTGAAAAAAGTGGATGAAGCATGGCGGGGTTGGGTGGCTGGTTGGCTGTTGAAACAGTTCCCGGATTTTTCAAATCATCGATATGGTTTTTCGCTACTGCGCGTTCGCGCAGTTGAATTCGTTCGCCTCAATAGCGGTCGCTGTTGTGATGACGGGTTGCAGAAATCAGCATCGCAACAGCGGCTCCCACAGCGGCGGCAATCAGCACAGAGCGCAAGGGCTGCTCGGACACATAGCGACCGGTTGCTGCAGACGCCTGGCTCAAAGACTGCTGCGCTCGGTGCTTGGCCTCTGACGCCATGTCCAAACTTTGGCGGGCAAGTTTCTGGGCTTTGGCTGCAAGCATATCCACCATCGGATCGACTTGCCCACGGAGTTCGCGAACCTTGCTCTCTGCTTTGTCGAGCGCGTCGTTAGCGAATTCGCGGGTCGAATCCACGGAACGACTGGCGCTATCCGAGAATGCTGCTGAGGTCTGGTGAGCGCTTGCGGTTGCGTCGCGGGTGGGGTTGGAAAAGGGCGTGTTCATAGCGGGTCCTTTAGTAGCGTTAAATCTGGGTGACGAATGGGTGAGCGAAAAAGCTGGCAAAAGAAATGATTGGGCAAGCGACGAGGTAGTGAGGCATCGCAGTCAAATTTATGTCCACTTGCCTTGCTCGTGGTCCTTGTTTTTTATCTTTGGCGCCTTCGACAAGGTTACGCAAAACGTCATTTTTTGCTCATCGGCTTCCGCGCTGTGGCCCTGTCAGCACTTGTGTTTGCCACCTGTAGGAGCGGGCTGACGGTTTGATACAGCAGTGGCGCCTGCCAGCCGATAGCTGCCCGCAACTTTGGGCTGCTTGAATGTACAAACCCTCGTGCAGCTGTTGCCGGGATAAATAATTCGTCAATAATGGGGCTTTTACGAATTCGCACGTCCCGTTTTGCCATCACTCGCAATTGAGCTTCCCGCAACATCCTAATAAACAGAAAGACCTCAACATGATCAAAATCGGAATCGTCGATGACCATGCCATCGTTCGTTCGGGCCTCAAGCAGTTTTTCTCCGATCAGGTGGACTTGCGTGTCGTCGGTGAAGCCGCTAGCGGGCGCGAAGCCATTGACCTGGTTCGCAATGTCGAGCTCGACATTTTGGTGATGGATCTTTCCATGCCAGGTCAGAGCGGCATTGATGCGCTGGCCATGATTCGTGCCAAGGCGCCTGATGTCGGCATCCTGATTCTCAGCGGTTACCCGGAAGAGCATTACGCCGTGAACCTGATTCGGCAGGGTGCGAGCGGCTATCTGAACAAGGAATGCGATCCCTCAGAAATTGTGGACGCCATTCGCGTGATTTCACTGGGCAAGCGTTACATCACGCCGGCGGTCGCAGAGTTGCTGGCGCAGCAGCTGAACCGGCCTAACGATGTGGCTTCTCACGAGCAATTGTCCGAAAGAGAATTCCAGGTTTTTCTGAAGCTCGCCAAGGGCGAGACGGCTGGAGATATTGCCAAGGCACTCTCGCTGAGCGTCAAGACCGTTAGTACTTACCGCACAAGAGTGATGGAAAAAATGAGCCTGGCTTCCAACAGCGACCTCACGTACTACGCGCTCAAAAACAAGCTGATCGATTAAATTCAGACACCCGTCGTTCGGTGACGGGCTTCAGGTGAATCGAGGTTCTGGGTCTGCGAAATGCAGTAGTCGACCAGCGCGTCGATTTCATTGGATTTATCAAAGACTGCATCCACCCCAAGCTGGGTGCATCTGTGGCGAATGTCAGCGGTAGCGTAATTGCTGAGCACAACCACTTTTTGCCACGGATTGCGATCTCTGCAGGCGGCAAGAACGCCCAGACCGCTGCCTTGTTTCAAAAACAAATCAACAATCGCCAGGTCCCATTTTTTGCCCTGTGCGGACAGCCACGCCTTGCCCTCGTTTTCGGTCTCGGCTGTACCAACAGCATCGATACAAGCCAGTTCTTCAAGCGTGGCGATCAGGTTTTCCCGAATTGTCGGGTTGTCTTCAACAATATAAGTTTTTAGTTTCACTACTCATATCCAGGTCGGCACTCAACTCCAGCAAGGCGCCAGAAATCGGCATCCAGTGCAAATTGCGTCATTAAATAATGTATCTGCAAACTGTTTCTTATCTTGCCATCGTCTGGGCGCTGCGGTTGTAGGTCATTTCCTACTCTGATTCGTAGACACCCGCTCACAACTTTGCATCGCGCCAGCCGATTGTAAAGATTGCTCTGAGCGCCTCTATTGGACTCTGGTGTACCCGTTGTACTGAGCCTGCACAGGGTTTTTCTTCCGGTTGTTCAAGAGACGAGCGCTGCGCTTGCGTTGCCGCACCAACTGTCGACGACGCGTCAATGTATCCATGTATTGAGACCTGCAAGAGCCGGGTCACTCCAAGGCATCAATGAATAAACTTTCTCTTCGATCCCCCGGTGTTCGCTGGCTGGCTGGCATTGCGGCGTTGCTGGTTGGGATCCTCATTTTTATCGCATTTTTTCCCTGGGATGTATTGCGCCCGCCGATCAATCGTTATGTCTCTGCGCAGCTTGGACGGCGTTTTGAGATCACGCAGCACCTGGATGTCAGGCTTGGACGAACCACCACCGTGATTGCTGAGGGGGTAGAAATTGCGAACCCGGAGTGGGCCGACAAGCCCTTGCTTTTGAAAGCAACGGCCGCAGAGTTTGACATCCATGTGTGGCCGCTGTTATTTGGCAAGGTGCAAATCCCACGAATTTTTTTGAAGAAACCGCAGTTGGGTCTTCAGCTCGAAAGCGATGGGCGCCGCACCTGGGCACTTTCGCGCGACACGTCCGACGCGGGCGCGGTGCCTGATATTGGTTCTTTGCTGGTCGACCAGGGAACGCTGAGCTACATCGATTCGGCGCAGGATGCGGACGTCAATTTGCAATTTTCCATTGCGGCCGAATCGTCGCGTGAGCTGCCGCTTGAGTTCAAGGCGGCTGGTCAGTGGAAGGGGAAAAAAATGACGGCCAACGGACGAACCGGCGGGGTACTGAAGCTCAGTAAAAACGTAACAGGCAGCTTCCCGTTGCAAGTAGACGCGTTGGTGGGGCTCACGCGCCTGAAGGTCAACGGAACCATCACCGATTTGAACGAGCTGTCGGGTGTTGATGTCAGTTTTGACATGCAGGGGCGCAACCTCGATGAGCTGTATAAATTCACCGGTGTAGTGCTGCCCTCAACCCCGCCGTACAAGATGCATGGCAAGCTCGTCAGGCAGGGCAATACCTGGGTTGCGAGTCAGATGCAGGGGACGCTTGGCAGTTCCGACGTAAGCGGCTCTTTGACGTTTGACCCGTCAGCCGAGGTGGCCCTGTTAACGGGCAAGCTGCAGTCAAAGCTGCTTGATTTTGAAGACCTGGGGCCGGTGATTGGCCTGGCCCCATCGACCCGAAATTCAGGCGCGAACAAGGCGCCGTCTTCACGGCCGGCCGCTCAAACCTCCGCCTCGCCCAAGTCATCGCGTGCCAGTGCTTCCAGCAAGGTTTTACCGACGGCTGTACTCGACCTCGTCAAACTAAAAAGCATGAATGCGGACGTGACCTATACCGCATCCAGCATCCGGCACGTGAAGGAGCTTCCGCTCGACAAGGGCAGCGTTCACGTCATTCTCAAAAGCGGTGTGTTGCAGCTTGACCCGATCTCGCTCGGTGTGGCCGGTGGCTCGATTGCGGGCACGATAAAAATCGACTCGAATCTGGCGCCCGCAGCGTTCAACGTCAGACTTGATGTTCGCGGGGCGCAGTTGAATCAGCTCTTCCCTACCGTCGCAACAACGAAGAGCAGCCTCGGCAAAGTCAGTGGCAAGTTCGATTTGAGCGGGCGCGGAAACTCTGCAGCGCAAATGCTGGGGGGCGCCACCGGCGATGTCGCGATGCTGATGGGGCGGGGCGAGATCAGCAATATTTTGCTGGAGTTCATGGGGCTCGATGGCGGCGAGGTGATCAAGTTTCTGGTGCGCGGCGACCGCAACGTGCAATTGCGATGCGCAGCCGCGGCGTTTGATGTGAAGCAGGGCGTCATGACCAGCCGGGCCATCGTGCTCGACACTTCCGACACCGTGATCAATGGCCGGGGCCAGGTCAGCTTTGCCGACGAAACGCTTGACCTGGTGCTGGACCCGGCACCAAAAGATGTCAGCATTTTGAGTTTTCGCTCGCCGCTGAAAATTGGCGGTACCTTTGCCGCGCCCACCGCCTTTCCGGACAAGATGGCGCTGGCCGGCCGGGCTGGCATCGCGCTGGCGCTCGCCGCGATCAACCCGCTGCTGGCGCTGGCCGCTACAGTGGAAACGGGTCCGGGTGAAGATGCTGACTGCGCTGGCATTTTTGCCAATGCCCAAAAAGGCAAAGCCGCTTCAAGGGCTGCAAGCCCCGGGTTGAAGGCGATCAAATAGTCGTCAGCAAGAAACTCAGACGCCTCAGATTTGGGCGCCGCACACGATGCACGACGGGTGCCGCGACAGCGCCATCTCGCTCCACTGCATGAACTTGCCGTCCAGCATCAAAAGCCGTCCGGTGAGTGACTGTCCAACGCCGCAGAGCAGCTTGAGCGCTTCCGCCGCCTGTACCGAGCCCACCACGCCCACCAGCGGTGCAAACACGCCCATGGTGGCGCAGTTCGCCTCTAGCGCTTGCTCTGTTTCCGGAAAGACGCAGGCATAACACGGCGAGTCGGCGCGGCGGGCGTCATAGACAGCCACCTGGCCGTCAAAGCGCATTGCAGCGCCTGACACCAGCGGCTTGCGGTGCTTTACGCAGGCGCGGTTGATGGCATGGCGGGTGGAAAAGTTGTCGCTGCAGTCCAGCACCACGTCAGCTTGCTGAACCAGAATGTTGAGCAAGTCGTCTTCAGCCCGCTGTGCGGCGGACACCACCTCGATGTCTGGATTGATGGCTGCTACGGCTTCACGCACGGAATCGACCTTTAGCAGGCCAATGCGCGCGGTGCTGTGCGCAATTTGCCGCTGCAGGTTGGTTGCATCGACCCGGTCGTCATCAACGATGGTGATGCGGCCCACGCCCGCGCTACCCAGGTACAGCGCGGCCGGACAGCCGAGCCCGCCCGCGCCAATGATCAATGCATGCGATGCGAGCAGTTTTTGCTGGCCTTCGATGCCGATTTCATCGAGCAGAATGTGCCGCGAATAGCGCAGCAGCTGGTCGTCGTTCATGAATTGGTACGGAGCATTAATGACCGAAGGGGCACCGCGCGGGTGCCCCTTGATCGTGCGGCCTGGGTAGCGGCGTTGCACGCCGCAGGATCAGTGGCGCGTGCGCGCCAGACCCGGCTAGTTATCTTTTTTCTCGTTTTTAGCTTCGACCACAGCGGTCTTGCTGACCATTACCGGATTGCCCTTGAGCTTGTTGATAGCTTGGCCGAGCTGGAAGTCTTTGTCGCTTCCCAACTCCGGCGGGCGGCGCTGCTCAGGCGTTTTCTTGGCTTCTTCCTCAAGTCGCTTCATCGCTTCATCGCGGGCTTTCTCGCGATTGGCGTCTTTCACCTCAGTGCCCTGGCCGCTATTGAGATGTTTCTCCAGATCGGCTTCACGCGTGCGCAGGGCGGCGAACGGGCTGCCGTCGGCCGTGTCGTCCACCAGCACGTCGGGCACGATGCCTCGCGCCTGAATCGACTTGCCGCTGGGCGTGTAGTAGCGCGCGGTGGTGAGCTTGATGCCGGTGTCCGGTCCCAGCGGCCGCACCGTCTGTACCGAGCCCTTGCCAAAGGTCTGCGTGCCCATGATGGTTGCGCGCTTGTGGTCTTGCAGCGCACCGGCAACAATCTCACTCGCGGAGGCCGAGCCTTCGTTCACCAGCACGATCAGAGGCACGGTTTTAAGTGCTGCGGGCAGGCGCTTGAGCGGGTCGCTGGCGTTGCGGCGCTGGTAAAACTCGGGCGCGGCTTTGTAGGTGAACTTGCTTTCTTCCAATTGGCCGTTGGTAGACACCACGGTGACATTTTCTGGCAGGAATGCGGCTGACACCGCCACAGCGGCGTCGAGCAGGCCACCGGGGTCATTGCGCAGGTCAAGCACCAGCCCTTTCAGGTTCGGCTCCTGTTTGTAGATCTGTTCCATCTTGGTGACGAAATCATCCACCGTCCGCTCCTGGAACTGGCTCAGGCGAATCCACGCGTAGCCGGGCTCCACCACCTTGCTGCGCACCGACTGGGTACGAATTTCTTCACGCGTGATGGTGACCGGAAAAGTCCGGTTCTCGTCTTTGCGGAAGATCGTCAGCAGCACCTTGGACTTGGGCTCACCGCGCATGCGTTTGACGGCTTCGTTGAGCGACAGGCCTTTAACGGCCGTATCGTCGATGCGCGTGATGAGATCGTTCGGCTTCAGACCAGCGCGGTCAGCGGGAGAGCCTTCGATCGGTGACACCACCTTGACCAGCCCGTCTTCCTGGCTGATCTCGATGCCGACACCCACAAAGCGCCCGCTGGTGCCTTCGCGAAATTCTTTGAATGATTTTTTGTCGAAGTAGGCCGAATGCGGGTCCAAGCTGGAGACCATGCCCGAAATCGCGTCGCTGATGAGTTTTTTCTCATCCACCGGCTCGACATAATCTGACTTGACCATGCCAAACACGGCGGCCAATTGTTGCAGCTCTTCAAGCGGCAAAGGCGTGAGACCACCGCGCGCTACCGCCTGCAGCTGAACAGTGGTGAGCGCTCCGGCCATGGCGCCAATTGAAATCCAGCCTGCAATCTTGAGCTTTTGACCCATAAAAAAACTTTCTTTTAGCCCGTTGAGGAACCATCGCCCCAGTTCGTTCGGAGCAATATACACCTTGGAGAAAGACCTCGCGTAACAGTTGCGCGCCGTAACGCGATGAAGCATGAAAATCAGGCGTGACTGCCTGGCTTTACAGCGCTTTTACAAAAAACTGTCGTCTTTCGCGCCATCAACGGCACCTTGCGTCTGCTTCTGGCGCTTCAGGCTTTGCCTTGTGCGCCAACGGCTGCTGCGGCCTTCTCGGCCGCCTCGCGGTCACCCAGGTAATAGTGTGTCAGCGGTTTCAGGTTGGCGTCCAGCTCATAAACCAGCGGAATGCCGTTGGGGATATTCAGGCCGACGATGTCGCTGTCAGATACATCGTCCAGGTATTTCACCAGCGCGCGTATTGAGTTGCCATGCGCCGCCACGACGATGCGCTTGCCGACTTTGATGGCTGGGGCCATGGACTCGTTCCAGAACGGCAAAACGCGCGTCACCGTGTCTTTCAGGCATTCGGTCAGCGGCACCTGGTCGGGCTGTAACTTAGCGGAGCGCCGGTCGCTGCGTTCGCTGCGTTCGTCGTCGGGTGCCAATGGCGGCGGCGGCGTGTCGTAGCTGCGGCGCCAGACCAGCACCTGCTCGTCGCCGTATTTCTTAGCCGTGTCTGCCTTGTTCAAGCCTTGTAGCGCGCCATAGTGGCGCTCGTTCAGGCGCCAGCTGTGCATCACAGGCAGCCAGGTGCGGTCCATCTCGTCGAGCGTATGCCACAGCGTACGGGTGGCGCGCTTTAGCACGCTGGTGTAGGCAAGGTCGAAGTCGTAGCCTTCATTACGCAACAAAACACCAGCGTTTTTGGCCTGCGCGATACCGGTTTCCGTCAGATCGACATCAGTCCAGCCGGTGAAGCGGTTTTCAAGGTTCCAGGTCGATTCGCCGTGTCGGATGAGAACAAGTTTGTGCATGTTGAAATGGATTTGAAAGGTGTTTTGACAGAAAACGGAGTGAGGGTGCCCGACCCCCGATCGACCGGTCCGGCCTGAAGTTACGCAGCCTATTCTAAAATCACGGGTCAGTTGAAAAACTGGTCAAACAACCCAACCAAGGCAAAACGTGAAATTTCTGATCGATAACTGGATGCTGATTTCGGTGGCACTCGCCTCGGGAGGCATGCTCATCTGGCCGATGTTGGCCAGCGGCATGCATGCGGGCGCGCTTAGCGCCAACGGGGCCGTGCAGCTGATTAACCGCGAAAAAGCGGTGGTGGTGGACGTGAGCGAAAGCGACGAATTTGCCGCTGGCCACGTCGGCGGCGCCAGAAATGTGCCTTTCAGCGAGCTGGAAAGCAAGCTGCCTGGCCTGGTCAAAAACAAGGCCCTGCCGCTCATCCTGGTCTGCGCCAGCGGGGCGCGCGCCAACCGGGCTGTTGCAGTGGCCAAAAAGCTCGGCTACGAACAGGCGCAAGCCCTGGGCGGCGGCCTGAAGGCCTGGAGGGAGGCCAATCTGCCGCTTGAAAAAGCCTGAGACCGGTAATTGCGGTTTTAACGCCTGTGCCCTGCGCGCAATTGTTTTTTGCGGCAGAATAGTGGTCAAATTGGCCTCCAGCCCCCGCAGTATGTGTTCAAACAGCTATAAAAATAATAGCATCTGCGTGCCCTCTCAATCGATCATCCCAGCCGCTTTCAGGTTTCCCCTGCCAGCACGACCCGGAGACATCCATGCAACCCGTGAAAATTTACACCACCGGCTCCTGCCCATACTGCATCCAGGCCAAGCAATTGCTCAAAGAACGCGGTGTGAACCAGCTCGATGAAATTCGGGTTGACCAGGTGGCCGGCGGGCGCCAGAAGATGACCGAAATCACCGGGCGCCGTACCGTGCCGCAGATATTCATTGGCCGCACGCATGTCGGCGGCTGCGATGACTTGATGGCACTCGACGGGCGCGGTGGCTTGATGCCGTTGCTGAATGCCGCTGCTTGATGCCGTTTGATAACGCAGCACACCCTTGACGCGCCCATGGCGCCGTCCGCCTGAAAAACTGAACGTCTGCGTGTAGATAATGCGCATACGCGCAGGCTGGTGGCGCGCCGCGCCGCATGCTCTCGCAAAAACCGCCATTTCCCCCATTTTTTTTCCTTCCGAAAGACCCCCATGGCCGAAGCCAATATTGCCAACACCGCCAACAACGACCCTGTATTCCAGATCCAGCGCGTTTACCTCAAAGACGTGTCGCTGGAGCAGCCCAATTCACCGGCGATTCTGCTCAATCAAGAGCAGCCTGGCGTGGACATCCAGCTCGGTGTTGATGCCGCGCCTGTGGCCGATGGCATGTTTGAAGTTACCGTGACCGCCACCGTACACACCAAGATTGCCGACAAAACCGTGTTCATGGTCGAGGCCAAGCAGGCTGGCATTTTCGAGATTCGCAACATGCAGGGTGACCAGCTCAGCGCGATTCTCGGCATTGCCTGCCCGCAAATCGTCTACCCCTACCTGCGCAGCAATGTGGCCGACGTGATCCAGCGCGGCGGCTTTCCGCCGGTACACATGGCCGAAATCAACTTCCAGGCTATGTACGAGCAGCAACAGGTCGAGGCCGCTGCGGCAGCCGCGTCAAGCACCCCGCCGCAGATCATCGTCTAGTGGCTGGCCAAGGCGGCGACCCGGTTCGTGCTTTGCCCCCTAGTGCCATGGTTATGTCATGAAAATCCTGCTTATCGGCGCGGGCGCCTGGGGAACGGCGCTGGCGGTCAGCTCAGCGGGTACGGGTCGGGATGTCACGCTGTGGGCGCGCAACCCGGCCCTGCTGCAGACGCTGCAAGCCGACCGCACCAACGCCCGTTACCTGCCCGGTATCGCACTGCCTGCGTCGGTGCGGCTCACAGGCGGCACTACCCCGCTGGTTGATGTGGTTCGCGGCCAGGACCTCGTCGTCATCGCCACGCCGGTGTCTGGCGCGCGCCAGGTGCTGGAGCAGCTGCAACATTTGCGCGCGCCCGTGGCCTGGCTCAGCAAGGGCTTTGAGGCGCCGCAGCCTGCCAGCGCTCCATTTTCAGAGTCTTTTGGGCTGCTAGCCCACGAAATACGTGCGCAAGAAGCTATCAATTTAAGAGCGGGCGTGCTCAGCGGGCCGAGTTTTGCACTCGAAGTGGCACGCGGCCAGCCAACCGCGCTGGTCGCCGCCAGCGAGCACGCTGATGTGCGCGACGCGCTGGTCGCCGCTTTTCACGGCGCCACCCTGCGCGTCTATGTCAGCGACGATGTTGTCGGCGTCGAAGTCGGTGGCGCCGTCAAAAACGTGCTGGCGATTGCGACCGGTTTGTGCGATGGACTGGCGCTAGGCCTGAATGCGCGCGCGGCGCTGATCACGCGCGGCCTGGCCGAAATGACCCGCCTGGGCGTGGCGCTGGGCGCGCGCGCCGAAACTTTCACCGGCCTGTCGGGCCTGGGCGATCTGGTGCTGACGGCCACTGGCGATCTGAGCCGCAACCGGCGCGTTGGGCTGCTGCTGGCCAGCGGTAAAACGCTGGCGCAGGCCGTTGATTCTCTGGGGCATGTGGCGGAAGGCGTGTATTGCGCGCGCACGGTGGCGCAACGCGCTGCGCACCTCGGCGTGAGCATGCCTATTACCGAGGCGGTGGTGGCGCTGCTCGACGGTGCGCTGTCACCGCGCGAAGCCGTCGCCGCCCTGATGGGGCGCGACGCCACGACGGAAAGTTGATCGGCAGGCTTGCTCGGCCTCAGCCTTTGCTGGGCGCGTTGTTCAGCACGAAGTTGGAATACGTGTTTTCGGCAAAGCGGTGCCACAGCATGATTTCGCTGCGGAATTTCTTCCATGGCTCGTACATTTTCTTGAACGCCGGGTTTTTGGCCGCTTCTTCTTCATATAAATCGAAGGCAGCGTTTTGCGCTGCCTTCATCAGGTCGACCGGATAGGCGTGCAGCTTGGTGCCGCTGCCCACCAGGCGGCGCAGCGCCGGCGGGTTTTTGAAGTCGTATTCGGCCATCATGTCGATATTGGATTCGGCCGCTGCCGCCTCGAAAGCGGCTTGATACTCTTTTGGCAGGCCTTCCCAGACCTTGGTGTTGACGTAAAACGAGTACATCGAATTGCTTTCCCACCAGCCGGGGTAGTAATAGTGCGGCGCCACTTTGTTGAAGCCCAGTTTTTCGTCGTCATACGGGCCGACCCACTCGGCCGCGTCAATCGTGCCTTTTTCCAGCGCCTGATAAATCTCGCCGCCAGGAAGTTGCTGCGCAATCGCGCCAAGGCGGGTCATCACTTCACCGCCCAGCCCGGCAATGCGCATTTTCAGGCCCTTCAGGTCTGCCACGGTCTTGATTTCCTTGCGAAACCAGCCGCCCATCTGCACGCCCGTATTGCCGCCCGGAAACGTGACGATGTTGAACTCCTTCATGAAGTCACGCACCAGTTGGAGGCCTCCGCCGTAGTACATCCAGGCGTTTTGCTGCCGCTGGTTCATGCCGAAAGGCAGCGTCGTGTCGAAGCCAAAGGCCCTGTTTTTACCGACGAAATAGTAGCTGGCCGAGTGTGCGCATTCAACGCTGTTGCCCTGAACGGCATCGACCACACCAAAAGCGGGCACGATCTCACCTGCCGCATGCACCGAAATCTGGAATTTTCCGCCGGTGATGGCCGCCACGCGTTTGCTTAAAACCTCGGCGCCGCCATAAATCGTGTCCAGACTTTTGGGAAAGCTCGATGCCATGCGCCAGCGGACGTTGGGGCTGGTTTGAGCCAATGCGGGAAGTGAAACGGCGGCTGCGGTGGCTGCAATGCCGGAGCGGATGAATCGACGCTTGTTCATGAAAATTGCCTTTGCGCATGTAGGTTTGGGATTACCCGTCAGCGCAAGATCAGTGCCAGCGCCTGTGCTGGCAAGCTCGTTGGCGAAAGCTACAACGCAATGGTGAGCAATACCTGGGCATCGACCACAGCGGTCAGCGAATGCTCCACGCCGCCTTCCAGCCACAACAATTGCCCCGCCGCCATTCGCCGCACCTCACCGCTGGCGAAAAAATTGATTTCACCCGTCAGGCACTGCACGGTGATGTCGCCCTTGACACTGTGCGGCGCCATGGTTTTTCCCTCTGGCAGCACCAGCCGCATGACTTCCATCACGCGGCTTTTGAAAATGGCCACCGTGCGGGATTCGGTCAACGGACCGGCGGCGGGGAGCAGGTCAGTGACCTGACCGGAAACAGCATGCGAGATGGCCATGGAGAACTCCTGAAGATTAGCCCGCCGATGAGCAGGCCCACTGTTAGCAGATAGCCTAACGCCAATGGCTGCATTCTGCATGCGCGAAGGCTTGCGCCGGAGGAAAAGGTGCTGTTTTAGGCGTGATTCGAGACCATATAGGGCTCTGTCCCTAGAATTACCTGCGCGGGCAGCTACTAAAATAATAGCGAAGCGACACCCGATGTTTGCCGACTCCCCCGCGTCCGGGCCGCTTCAAACCCCGGAAATGCGCCCTCAAATCTCGATGTTATCTATCAGCCGCGTGTTCCCCAGCTTGGCCGCGCCCAGCACCACCAGCGGCTCGGGCGGCAAACCGGCTTGCGGCGGCAGCAGGTCGGAGCGGCGGCGCACGGTGAGGTAGTCGGGCTTCCAGCCGCGGCGGGCCAGCGACTGCATGGCCTGCGCTTCAAGGGCGGGCAATTCGGCCGGGGCCGCTGGCAAAGCCGCATCACCCAGCGCCCGCAAGGCAATCGACAGCTGCACCGACTCATCGCGCTCGACCGTGCTCAAGTAGGCGTTGCGCGACGACAGCGCCAGCCCGTCACCGGCGCGCTGGGTGTTACCGGCCAAAATTTCGATCGGCAGCGCGAACTGCTGCACCATGCGGCGCACCACCAGCACCTGCTGGTAGTCTTTTTTTCCGAAGGCTGCAACGCCCGAGGGCATGCCCGCATACACACAGGAGAAAAGTTTCAGCACGACGGTGCTCACGCCGATGAAAAAGCCGGGCCGGAAGTGGCCCTCCAGAATGTCGCCCAGATCACTGCCCGGATGGACGCGGTAGGTTTGCGGCTGTGGATACAGCTCTTGTTCACGCGGTGCGAACAGCACATTGCAGCCGGCTTCTCTCAGTCGCTGGGCATCGGCGTCCAGCGTGCGCGGGTAGCTGTCAAAGTCTTCGTGCGGCGCAAACTGCAGGCGGTTGACGAAGATGCTGGAGACGGTCACATCGCCCAGCGGTCTGGCCTCGCGCACCAGCGCTATGTGGCCGTCGTGCAGGTTGCCCATGGTGGGGACGAAAGCCGGGCGCTTAAAGCCGCTCAGGGCGTCGCGCAGGTCGGCGATGGTGTGGACGATTTGCATGGCGGTTTCCGGGCTATTTTTTGACAGGTGCAAGGCTGCAGGTTCACCAGGCGATCACCAGGCGTGTGTGGCATTGACCGGAAAGCTGCCGCTCTTGACGGCCTGCACATAGGCTTCCATCGCGCCGCGTACACTGCCGGCGCCTTGCATGAAGTTGTGTACGAACTTTGGCATCTTGCCCAGGTTCATGCCCAGCATGTCGTGCAGCACCAGCACCTGGCCGGCGGTGCCGTCGCCGGCGCCTATGCCTATGGTCGGGCATTGCTTCAAGGTTTCGGTCAATGCCCTTGACAGCACGGCAGGCGTCATTTCCAGCACCAGCATGGCTGCGCCGGCATCCTGCAGTTCGTGGGCTTCGCGTTTAAGTCTGGCGGCCGACTCATCGGTTTTTCCCTGCACGCGGTAGCCGCCCAGCGCATGCACGGTTTGCGGTGTCAGGCCCAGGTGCGCGCATACCGGTATGCCGCGCTCGACGAGAAAACGCACGGTGTCCGCCGTCCAGCCGCCGCCCTCCAGCTTGACCATGTGCGCGCCGGCCTGCATCAGCACGGCAGCGCTGCGCAGCGCCTGCTCTTTTGATTCGTGGTAGCTGCCGAAGGGCAAATCGCCGATCAGCCAGGCCACGCCATGCGACCGGCGCAGGCCGTTGGCCACGCATTCGGTGTGGTGGCGCATCGTCTCCAGGCTAACGCCGACGGTGCTGCTCAAGCCCTGGCACACCATGCCCAGCGAGTCGCCGACCAGAATGCATTCGACGCCGGCGGCATCGGCGACGGCGGCAAAAGTGGCGTCATAGGCCGTCAGCATGGTGATTTTTTCGCCAGTGGCGTGCAGCTCGCGCAGGCGCGGCAGGCTGACGGGCTTGCGCGAGGCTGTCGTCGGGGGCGTAGACGCGGGTGGCAACGAGCCGTAGGGCGTGGCGGAGGGTGTCGCAGAATCAGGTGTCATGGTGAGCCTTCATACTTCCGCGCGAGTCTAACTTGCTGCGAGTTCGGAAGAATTTGCCTGGCCCGGCGCTGCGCGCTGCATGCCCAGGCGCTGCAGCAGCTTCACATCGGCCTCGGTATCCGGGTTGCCGGTGGTCAGCAATTTGTCGCCGTAAAAAATCGAATTCGCACCGGCCATGAAACACAAGGCCTGCACCGCGTCGCCCATTTGCTGGCGGCCCGCAGACAGGCGCACGCGCGCTGTCGGCATGGTGATGCGGGCCACGGCAATCGTGCGTACAAATTCAAACGGGTCCAGGTCGGCCTGATTCGCCAAGGGCGTGCCTTCAACCTTCACCAGATTGTTGATGGGCACCGATTCAGGGTAGGGCCTGAGGTTGGCGAGTTCGGCCACCAGACCGGCGCGCTGGCGCCGTGTTTCGCCCATGCCCACAATGCCGCCGCAGCACACTTTCACGCCCGCGCTGCGCACGCGCGCCAGTGTATCGAGCCGGTCCTGGTACTGCCGCGTGGTGATGATGTCGCCGTAAAAATCAGGCGCGCTGTCGAGGTTGTGGTTGTAGTAGTCGAGGCCCGCGCTTTGCAATGTTTGCGCGTGGCCGTCTTCGAGCATGCCCAGCGTGGCGCAGGTTTCCAGCCCCAGCGCCTTGACCGTGCGCACCAGCTCGGCGACTTTTTCAATGTCGCGGTCTTTGGGCGAGCGCCAGGCGGCGCCCATGCAAAACCGCGTCGCCCCGGCGTCTTTGGCGCGTTGCGCAGCCAGCAACACCTCGGCCGGCTCCATCAGCTTGCTGGCCTCCACCCCGGTGTCAAAGCGGGCCGCCTGCGGGCAGTAGTTGCAGTCTTCCGGGCAGCCGCCGGTTTTCACCGAAAGCAATGTGGCAAATTCGACTCGCGTGGGGTCAAAGTTTTCACGGTGAACGGTTTGCGCGCGGTGCAGCAGCTCGGGAAAAGGCAGATTGAAAAGATCCTCGATTGCGTCCACGCTCCAGCGGGCGGGTGTCGCCGTTGAGGAGGTTTGTTTGTGCGGAGGTGTCGGGTGAATCTTGATGATTTGTTCGACGGCGGCTGGCATAGTGAATGACATATTTTTCCGGGTTGGGTCAAGGGCGTACCCATGAGTTGAAATTTTCGAACGCGCTCGCCTGATGTGCCTGCAGGCCACGACCGCTTCATGG
>JANPFZ010000129.1:0-3608 GCA_031423655.1 Polaromonas sp. | reverse complement strand
GCGCCGCCACGCGGTTGAGTTAAAACAAAATGGACTGACCCAGAGGCGCGATACAGCCCCCAAAGTCAATCTGTGCCGATCTGCCGGAGCTGTAAAATTTTTATAACAAAAATCGTTCTGTCCCAGCTAGCGCCTGCACTGGCAGCTACTATTTTCATAGCATTTTTATCCACTGGACATGCGCAGCAGCCCGCGCCGGCTCCCACCGAGCCCAGTATTGGCTACACCATCCAGCCGGGCGAAAAACTGATTCGATTGGGTAAGCGGCTGTTGACAGACCCTGAAGCATGGCCGGAAGTCGCCAGCTTCAACAAGCTTGGCAATGCCAACACCCTCAAGCCCGGGCAAACGATTCAATTGCCGCTGCGGCTGATGAAGCCGATGCTGGCGAACGGCAAAGTTGTGAGTGTGTCGGGCGATGTTCAGCTCGGAACCAGTCCAGCCGAAGCCGGTGGCACGCTGGCCGAGGGCGCGCGCTTGCAGACCGGCGCCAACAGTTCGGCTGTGATCGAACTGGCCGACGGCAGTCGCGTCACGCTGCTGCCCAATACGCTGGCCGAGTTGGCCATCAGCCAGAACTACGCCACGCGAGACGCCCGCGGCAGCGCCTCGACCACCTGGTTTTCAGGCCTGGTTCGCCTGGTGCAAGGCTCGCTCGACACCGCCGCAGAAAAACTCGCCAAACGCGCCACGCCGCTGCAGATTCAAACGCCGACCTCGCTGGTGGGCGTGCGCGGTACGCAGTTTCGCGTCGCCTTTGACGACCCCGTCACGCAAAACGCCCGCACCGAAGTGCTTGAAGGCCTGGTCCAGGCCGACAATCCGACGCAAGGCAGCGGCGCCGCGTTACCCCAAGGCAAGGGGGCGGTGCTCAATCCGGCGGTGAAAGAAATCAAGGTGGTCGATCTGCTCCAGGCCCCCGACCTGTCGGCCACGCCAGCAGACATCTTCAAGCCACTGGCGTTGTGGCCGATGCCTGGCCTTGCAGGCGCAGCAAGCTTTCGCGTTCAGGTGGCATCCGACGCGGCCTTCAATCAAATCGTCCGTGATTTGGTGGTCACCACCGGTGCGGCAGACCTGGCCACCCTGCCCGACGGGAGCTGGTTTGCGCGCATCCGCGGCATTGATGCGATCGGCATTGAAGGCTATGACAGCGTCAAAACGGTGAAGGTTTCTCCGCCGCTGCCGCGTCAGTGGACCACCCGCAATGACCGTATCGACGTCACCAACGGACGGCATGTGTTGCGCTTCACGCAGCAGGGCCTGGGCACCGAAAACACCATCACGGCCACCGTGAGCCCGGACCAGGCACCCTTCACGCCGATCTTCGAGTCGACTATCACTGCGGGTGCCGATGAAGTGCGGCTGGAGCTGGGCAATCTGCGGGCAGGTGTCCCGTATCGGCTGCGCATGACCGTCACGCAGCGCGATGGAGCCGACGTCGTTCCGCTGACCTACCGGTTCGTTGCTTTGAGCGGTACGGGCTGGGTCAGGGATACGCTGGAGCTGGTCAGGCCCTGAACAGGTGCTGGGCGGCAAAGCGGATCTGCTGGGCCAACGGTTGATGACACTTATTGCCTCTAGCCCAATGAAAACGTGCACTAGCAGCTATTAAATAAATAGCGATCCGGGTCTGGGAGAGGCGGCGGTTACTACTTGCCCATCAGCTGGTTGAGTTTGTCGGCCTCAAAGGTTTCATGCAGAGCCGCGTCTTTCGGCACGCAGTCTGCGGTGCTGGCCGCTCTGGCATCAGACAATTTTTCAATCGCCTGCCAGAGCAGCGAAATCTGGTGCTCCTGCGAGCCCGCGTTGTCGATCAGCCCGCGCAGCGCCTGGCTGAGGGGGTCGTCGTTTTGCGTCACGCCGTAGGCTGAAAAACCCATCTGGCTGGCGGCTTGCTCACGCTTCACGTCCGAATCAGCCTGAATCACGCGGGCCGGGTTGCCCACTGCCGTCGCCCCTGCCGGTACCGGTTTGACGACGACCGCATTCGAGCCGATTCGCGCCCCGTCGCCAACCAGAAACCCGCCCAGAATCTGCGCCCCGGCGCCCACCACCACACCGCGCCCCAGCGTCGGGTGGCGTTTGGCGCCTTTGTACAGCGCCGTGCCGCCCAGGGTGACGCCCTGATAGATCGTGCAGCCGTCGCCGATTTCGGCTGTTTCGCCGACAACAACGCCCATCGCGTGATCGAAAAAAACGCAAGTGCCGATTTTTGCGCCGGGGTGGATTTCGATGCCCGTCAGACCACGCGCGAGGTGCGAGATAAAACGCCCCAGCCACTTGAAGCCGTTGTTCCAGCACCAGTGCGCGCGGCGATAAAAAATCAGCGCGTGCAGGCCCGGGTAGCAGGTCAGCACCTCCCAGGCCGTGCGGGCGGCGGGGTCGCGCTCAAGAATGCATTGAATGTCGGCTCGGAGTCTTGAAAACATGGTCCGAGTCTAATGTCCGGCCGAAGGGCTTGCTGGCGCGCTGACAGCGGGCCTGCCTTGCGACATGGCCTTGGCCACGCCGCGCAGGATATGAATCTCTTCCGTGCTGAGCTGCGCGCGGTTGAAAAGCTGGTTCAAACGCGGCATCAGTTTTTTCGGCGACGCCGGGTCCAGAAAACCAATGTCGGTCAGCGCGCCTTCCAGGTGTTTAAGCATGCCGGCAACCTCTGCCGCATCAGCCAGCGTGCGCTCGCTCACGGGCGATTCCACCGCAAAACCGCCCAGCGCCTCGCGCCAGTCATAGGCAATCAATTGCACGGCAGCAGCCAGATTGAGCGAGCCGAATTGCGGGTCGGCCGGAATGCTTAATGCCACATGGCAGCGGTACACATCGTCGTTCTGCATGCCGAAGCGCTCGGAGCCGAATAAAAACGCCACGCCATCTGGTTTAAAAGCCAAGCCGGCCTCCAGCCCAGGTAAATCTTGCGTAGGCAGCTCTGATTTTGATAGCGCGCATTTCGGTCTGGAGCTGGCGATAAGCCGGGCAAAATGCGCCCTGGGTGCGCGCGTTGGCGGACCGAAATCGCGCGGCGTCATCGCCGTGGCGCACAAGTGCGTCATGCCGTCCAGCGCTTCGTCCAGCGTTTCAACAATGCGCGCGTTGGCCAGCACATCAAGCGCGCCGCTGGCCCGCTGAATGGTTTCTTCACGCCGCAGCACATTGGCCCAGCGCGGCGCCACCAGCACCAGGTCATCGAAGCCCATGGTTTTCATGGCGCGCGCGGTGGCGCCCACATTGCCGGCGTGGCTGGTGTTGATCAGGACAAAACGTGTTTTCATGGGTAGATCAGAGACGGTTTCGGTGGCAGGTTCGCTGGCAGGTGTTCCGACCGGTAAAATGCCGTGATTGTCGCCTGCCCTCTGGTCACCAGACCGCAGCCCCGCCCGCTCTTTTACACCCTCTATGTCCAGCAATCTACACCCCATGCTTAACGTGGCCATCAAGGCTGCGCGCGCCGCCGGCGCCATCATCAACCGTGCTGCGCTGGACGTCGAAGCGGTTCGCGTCACGGCCAAGCAGACCAACGACTTCGTCACCGAAGTTGACCACGCCGCCGAAGCCGCCATCATCGAAACGCTGCTCACCGCCTACCCCGGCCACGGCATCCTGGCCGA
>JANPFZ010000128.1:0-2363 GCA_031423655.1 Polaromonas sp. | reverse complement strand
CGCCAAGAACAAACCAGCAGGCCTTGCAGCGTGCGTCAAAAAGGCGCGGCGGCAGCTTGTAAATTTCGTTGGCGGCAGTTTTCATGCAAGCCACTTTCGCAGCCCGGCGCTGATGCGGTCGGCCAGCCAGACCAGCGCCATAAACACCAGCAGCATGGCGGCCACTTCGGAGCCGTTGAACATCTTCATCGACGCGTCCATCATCTGGCCCAGCCCGCCCGCGCCGACAAAGCCGAGCACGGCGGACGAGCGGATCGCGCATTCCCAGCGGTACAGGGTGTAGCTGGTGAGTTCAGCCGCGCTTTGCGGCAGCAGGGCATACAGAAAAGTTTGCAGCCGGCCCGAGCCGTTGCGCAGCAGGCTGGCGGCGGGATGGGCGTCGCCGCTCTCCAGGATTTCGGCATACACCTTGCCCAGCATGCCGGCAAAGGTCAGCGCAATGGCCAGCACGCCCGCAGTCGGCCCCAGGCCAACAACCCGCACAAACACCAGCGCCCAGATCAGCTCGGGCACGCTGCGCAGCACAATCATCAGCCAGCGCACGAGCTGGCGCACTGCGGCGGGCAGCGGCGCCATGCGCCCCGTGAGCGCTGACATCGACAGCCCACGCACCGACAGCAGCGCCAGCGGAATCGCCAGCAGCAGCGCCAGCGTGAGCCCGGCGGTGGCAATGGCGACGGTGCGCCAGGTTTCGCGCGCCACCAGCCATAAAAATTCGCTCTCGATCTTCGGCGGCACAAAGTCAGCGACGAAGCGCAACGCGGGCGTGAGGGCGCCGGCGTTCCACAGCAGCCAGGGCTTGAACTCGGTCAGTACCAGCAGGGGCCACAGCGCGGCCCCGCTGGCCAGCGCCCAGAACACGCGCTGGCGCGCCGCCGGGTCACGGCGAAGCAGGAGATGCGGCGCTAGCGGCATGGCATGGCTACTGGCCGGGCGGCCAGCGGCTCGTCAGGGCTTGCTTCAGGGCCAGCGCCGGTCAGCTCGTCCAGGTGCTGGTCATACAGCTGGCGCAGGTGCTCGGGCGTGACCTTTGCGGCGGGCAGGTCAAAGGCCAGCGCGCCGCCGCGCAGGCCGACGATGCGGGGGAAGTGGTGCAGCGCCATCTCGACATGGTGCAGCGTGGTCACCAGCGTGGCGCCGCGCTCCCGCGCTGCGGTGGTGAGTGATTCGATGGCCTGATGTGCCCGTGTCGGGTCTAGCGCGGACAGCGGTTCGTCGACCAGAAAAAGCCCGGCCTGCGAGGCCAGCGCACGCGCCAGGCCAACGCGCTGGCGCTCGCCGCCCGAGAGCCGGTCCACCCGCTCGAACAGCTTGTCATTCACATCAAACTGGGTCAGGGCACGCTCGGCCAGCGCAATGTCCGTCGGGTAAAAAAGGCTGCGCACGCTGGCCCAGAGGCTTTCGTGCGGCAGCCGCCCGGCAAGCACGGCGGTGACCACGCGCTGCCGGGGTGGCAGCGGCGGCACCTGAGGGGCCATGAACAATTCGCCGCGGAGCCGCTTCAAGCCCGAGCGCGGCAAGGTCCACGGGTCGCACCCGTTCAGTTGCAACGCGCCTTCAGACGGACGCAGTGCGCAGGCCAGCAGGTGCAGAAGCGTGGTTTTGCCCGCGCCGGAGGGGCCAATGACGGCGACCTGCTCGCCGCTGGCCACGCTCAGGCTCAGCGCACGCAGCGCGGCCGGCGCCTGGCTGTGTGCCGACGGGTGCCGCGCGCTACAGCGTTCCAGGGTGATGTTCATGAATGATTTGGCCGTCCAGCCCAGGTCTTGCTTTGCTTTTATGCTATTAATACAGTAGCAAACACTTTTTTATTTCAACAGCCCGGCATTGCGGCCAGCGGCTTCAATGCCCTTGTAGTTGTCAGCCTGGGTGGGTACAAAACGCGTGGCGCGCTGCAGCTCCAGCACTTCCTTGCCTTCGGGCGTGGCGGGGCTCAGGCTGAGGAAGGCTTTGGTCAGTTTTTCGCGCTGCGCCGCTGGCATGTCGGCGTGGACGGTCCAGTTGTAGTCAAAGTAGGGCGGCGTGGTGAAGATCACCTTCACTTTGCTGGCGTCCACTTTTTTCTCAAGCACAAACTTGTCCCACACCGAACTATTGAGCGCGCCTGCATCGACCTTGCCAGCTGCCACAGCGGCGATGGTGGCGTCGTGCGCACCTGAATACGCCACGCGCTTGAAGTCCTTGTCCGGGTCGATGCTGGCCTGCAGCAAAACACTGCGCGGCATCAGGTGGCCCGAGGTGCTGGACTGCGAACCGAAGCTGACAGTTTTTCCCTTCAGGTCGGCCAGGGTCTTGATGGCCGGATCGCTGGTGATGAAGACCGAGCGGAATTTCTCGTCTTCCTCGCGCTGCACCAGCGGGAT
>JANPFZ010000127.1:0-5669 GCA_031423655.1 Polaromonas sp. | reverse complement strand
GAACTCCTGTACGCGGCGGCACGGGTCAGTGCCCAAGCCGCAATGTCAGGCAGCAACGCCTTGCGGTGTCTGCGTCTCGTGCGCCAGCGTGGCGTGGCCGCCCCGCGTGTCGAATTTGATGGCGCCGGAGCTGTGGATATTCGAGGAGGCAATTTCACCCTCGATATGCTCGAAGCCCTCCGGCATGACCACCTGGATGCGGTGAGGCAGGCCCGTGACGGGGTTTTTGATCGGCTCCACGTCGGTTTCAAGCACGCCCGGAATCACGAGGCGGGCGGTTCGCGCCTTTTTGTCGAACTCGAATGTCACCGGGGCAAAGATCGGGTCGTGCATCTTCGTCACGATCATGCTGAAGATGTTGAACAGGGTCCCGTCGGCCGAATTTTTGCCCGACATGATTTCAAACAGGGCTTCGCGCTGAGACGGCGTTGCGCGCTCGTCGATGATGGGTTGGGCCTGGCCGTTGCCTTCGTGCAGTGCGCCCGGGAAGTCAACGGTGACGAAGAAACTCAGGCCGTCGAGGCTGGTTTTTTCGAAGTTGCCCTTGGTGATCCGCATGCCGAGCAGGCCCTTGCAGTAACCGAGCGAGGGCCGCGCGTTGAAGTCGCAGGGACATCCGAAAGCGCAGTTGCAGTTCTTGATCCATTCGCCTTCAAGGCGCCAGTTTGCCGTGGTCATGATTGCGTTCCCCTTTTGCCTGTAAGCAGCTGACATACACACAACGAGGATCTGGCCGAAAAATCGGCAGATTCTGCTGTGAACCCGGCCGTCACGCAAAAACGCATGCGCGAGTACACATAAACTCAGGCCGCTTCGAAAGGCACGCTACGGACCCTGCGCTTTAGGCGACCAAGCCTACGCTCAATTTTTCGGGTCCGCAACGGTTTTAGGCAACTTTTTCGCCGCTTTAGCGGAGTAGCTCAAGGCTCGGGCGGCGCGCCACGAAACGGGTTGAAGCCGGTCACCAGCGCCATTGCCGCCAAAATCAACACGCAGCCGGGCAGCATGCTGGCCGTGACGGGCTCACCGAGAAACAGGGCGCCCCAGGTCACGCCAAAAAGCGGAATCATGAAGGCCGCCGACGTGGCCGCGCTGGCCGGAATTTCGCGCATCAGCCGCATGCTGACCCAGTACATGAAGCCCGACGTGATCGTGCCCAGTATCAACACGGCGACGGCCGCGCGCACCGAAAGCTGCACGTCAGGCGCGGCCACGGCGGCAGGCAATAACAAAATGACAGAGGCTGCTACATGCACCGCCGCCGATGCCGTCAGCGGCTCATGTTTGCTGGAAGCGCGTTTCATATAGATGGCGCCAAAGCCGTAGCTGGCTGATGCCGAAATGCAGGCCAGCGCTGCCCACACCACCGCAGGCGTCACGGCGACCGGCCCCAGCCGCACCAGCAGTGCCACGCCCATGAAGCCGACGGCGCAGCCGATCAACCGACGTGTGGTGAGTCTTTCTTCCCGCGCCAGTGCCGCGCCAATGACGCCGAACAGCGGCACGGTGGCGTTCAGCACGGCCGAATAGCCGGCCGGCAAGGTCAGCGCCGCCCAGTTGAACAGCACAAAAGGCAGCACGACACTCACCAGGCTCAACGCCGCCAGGGCAGGCCAGTCTCTGCGTGCAGGCCAGCGCTGGCGCAGCGCGACCATCAGCAGCGCCAGCACCACGGACGCCAGCACGCAGCGCGCAGCGGCCACCACCCACGGCCCAAGCGCCGGGCTGGCGATGCGAAGCAGAGGAAACGAGGCGCCCCACAGGGCAGACATACCGACGAGCTGGCTGAAATGTTTGGTTTGCATGGGTTGCACACGATTGTGCTGGATCAGCTTGCAGCTTGCAGCGTGCCGCGCGGTGGCGGTTCTATTTGCGCTGTCGTTATGGCCTCGCCAAAGCACCAAGTGATCGGCAGGACACTCAGGCGCCGCGATTCTCTGCTTCATGCCATGGAGCGAGCAATCGCCTCGATAATCCGGCACGCGGCGACTTGTTGCTTGAAGTCGCGCTGGAAGTCATCAAGCTTCACCTCCAGCGGCAAGGTCGGCGATACCGGCCGTTCTTTTTCCTTTTTTTTCAGCAGGAGACAACCATGAACAAACGACTGACTATCAAATTAATAGCTGCTTGCACAATGCTTTATTGGGCTGGGGCGGCATTCGCTCAAGATGTGATCAAGATTGCCAACATTGTCGAGCTGTCTGGCGGCGGCGCCACCGCAGGCACCAACTTCAAGAACGGTGTTGAACTGGCCGTCAAGGAGATCATCGCGGGGGGTGGCATTCTGGGCAAAAAAATCCAGACCACCACTGCCGACACGCAAAGCAACCCCGGCGTCGCCAAGGGCCTGACGCAAAAAGCCATCGACGACAACGTCTTCGCCATTTTTGGCCCGGTGTTTTCCGGCTCGATCATGGTCAGCATGGCCGAGTCGCGCAAGGCTGAAGTGCCGAACTTCACTGGCGGTGAGGCTTCAGGCATCACCGAGCAGGGCAACCCGTACATCTTCCGCACCAGCTTCACGCAGGCCACCGCCATGCCCAAGGTGGCGCGCTACATCAGCGAGCAGGCCAAGCTGAAAAGCATTGCCATCATTTATGTGAACAATGACTTCGGCAAGGGCGGCCTGGACGCGATCAAGAAAGCGTTGGCCACCTCGCCAACCAAAGTTGCCGCTGAAATCTCGACCGAGCCCGGGCAGATCGACTTTGCCGCTGCTGTGTTGAAAGCCAAACAAAGCAATGCCGACGGCGTGTTTGCGTATGCTAACGAAGAGGAATCTGCCCGCCTGCTGCGCGAGTTGAAGAAGCAGGGCTGGAACAAGCCGGTTATCGGCGAGACCACGCTGACGGGACAAAAAGTGATCGAGCTGGCAGGTGAGGCGGCCAACGGTGCAGTAGCCCACGTCGGCCTGACGGTCGATGCGCCGCTGCCGGCGATTCGCGCCTTCCGCGCCAAGTTCGAAAAAGAATACAAGTACGTCTCTGACCACAACGGGATGAAAGGCTACTCAGGCATTTACGTGCTGAAGTCGGCGATTGAGAAAGTCGGCAAGCTGGACCGCAAGGCTGTGGCCGCTGCGATGCACACGCTGAAGATCAAGGCGGTTGACCAGCCCGGCGTGTTGATGGACGTGTCGTTCGACAGCAAGGGCGACCTGGACCGCGAAAGCTTTTTGATCGAAGTGAAAAACGGCAAGCAGGAAGTGGTGGCCACGCTGCCTGCGCTGGGTGCGGGTGCTGCGGCTGCGAAGAAGTAATTTCGGACCCGCGATGCGGCGCCGGTGACGGTGTTGATTCGAGGGCGCCCAGCGCCTTTCGATGCCAGGATGCTACTAATTTAATAGCTGCCTGCGCACGTATCACCTGGGCTAGAGTCTTATTTGATACCTAAATAGCATTTATCGTGTTCCCGGCTCACTCTTTATCGCCGGCCTCGATAACTAGGTCTTTTCCACCTGGCTGACCTACGGACCTTGCCATGACAGACTTTCTCCAGCTTTTCTTTTCCGGCCTCGCCACCGGCAGCATCTATGCGCTGGCGGCACTCGGTTTCACGCTGCTGTGGCAAGCCTCAGGCACCATCAATTTCGCGCAGGGCGAGTTCGTCATGCTGCCGGCCTTCATGTTGCTGGGGTTCATGTCGCTAGGCGCGCCGCTGCTGGTGAGTTTTGTACTGACAGTGTTGCTGGCGGTGCTGCTCCTCGGCTGGGTCTTCAAGCGCGGCGTGGTGGACCCTCTCTTCAGGTACGGCATGATGCCCATCGTCGTGGCCACCATCGGCCTGTCGATTGCGCTGCGCAACGGTGTGCGTGCTGGCTACAGCGCAGAAGCACACCCGTTTCCCAGTCTGTTCGCCGACAAAATCTTCAACATTGCGGGCGTCACCGTCACGCTGCAAGACATCGGCACCTTTGCGCTGGCAGTGATGATCGTCATGACCACGCAGGCGTTTCTGGCCAAAACGATCACCGGCCGCGCCATGCAGGCGGTGGCGCAAAACACCGAAAGCGCGTCGGTGCTTGGCATCAATGTGCCGCGGATGATTTTTTATACCTTTGCGATCAACGCGGTGCTGGCCGTCGCAGCCGCGCTGCTCGTCACGCCAACCTATCTGGCCAAGTTCGACATGGGCGAGGGCCTGGGCAACAAGGCTTTTTTTGCAGCGATCATCGGCGGCTTCAACAACTCGCGCGGCGCGCTGCTGGGCGGGCTGATCGTCGGCGTGTGTGAGAACCTTGCCGCTGCCTACATCTCGCCAGCCTACAAAGACGCGGTCGCGCTGGTCATCTTCATGGTGGTGATTCTGTTCAAACCACAAGGGCTGCTGGGCAAAAAAGAGGAGCGCAAGGTGTGATCTTCCTCAACCATAAAACTGCGACCGTTTTCACGGTGCTGGGTGCGCTGCTGGTGCTGGTCGCACCGCAATACTTGAAAAACTACGGTGTGTATCTGCTGAGCTACTGGCTGGTGTTCATCATCGCCACCATGGGTCTGAACCTGACGGTTGGCTATGCCGGGCAAAAGTCGCTGGGCCACGCGGCCTTCTTCGGCATCGGGGCCTACACGGTGGCGATTTTGATGAAGGCCGGTTTCAGCTTCTGGCTTGGCTTGCCGGCGGCGGCACTGATCTGTTTTGTCCTCGGGTTGATCCTGGGCTTCCCAGCGCTGCGCGTGCAGGCGATTTACCTTGCCTTTGCCACGCTGGGTTTCAACACGGCAATCTGGCTGGTGATGCGCAACGAAGAGTGGCTGACCGGCGGCACCTTTGGCATCAACAACATCGCGCGGCCTTCTGCATTCGGTTATTCACTTGAAGGCAACCGGCCCTACTATTACTTTGTGCTGGCGCTCACGCTGCTGATGGCGGCTTTGCTGTGGGGCCTGCTGCGCTCGCCCTGGGGCAAGGCTTTCACCGCGCTGCGCGACAACCCCATCCGCGCTGAAAGCCTGGGCGTGGACATTCGAAACTACACGCTGTTGAGCTTTGCCATCGGCGCGGTGTACGCCGGCATTGCGGGCGCGCTGTTTGCGTCGCTGGTGCAGTTTATTGAGCCGGCACCGTTTGCTGTCGGTGCGTCGATCATGATGTATTTGATGGTAGTGGTTGGCGGCGCGGGTTACTTTTTCGGCCCCCTCGTCGGTGCAGCGGTGGGTGTGGTGCTGCCGGACTGGCTGCGTGACGTGCCCGGTGTGGCGAATTGGTACCTGCCGATGTTCGGTGCGGCGGTGGTGCTGCTGATGGTGTGGCTGCCCGATGGCTTGCTGAGCATTCCAGATCGGCTTCGGGCGCGGGCTGCGGCGCGTGACGCTTCAGCAGCGCGCAAAATATCTGCGGGCAAAGCGGCTGCAAAAGCACAGACCGGAGCCGCATCATGAGTCAGCCGCTCCTCAGTGTTACCGATTTGAAAAAGGCTTACGGCGCGATTCAGGCCGTGGCCGGTGTGTCGTTTGAAGTCATGCCTGGGGAGATTTTTGGTGTGATCGGACCGAACGGTTCGGGCAAGACCACCATGTTCAACAGCGTGCTGGGGCAGATCAGCCCGGATGCAGGTGCTATCGAGTTGCACGGAAAAAACATCACCGGCCTGTCACCACTCGACCTAAGTCGGCGCGGTGTCGGACGCACCTTTCAGACGCTGCAAGTGTTCGGCAAGATGACGGTACGCG
>JANPFZ010000126.1:0-2749 GCA_031423655.1 Polaromonas sp. | reverse complement strand
TCGAGATGAATCCGCGCGTGTCGCGTTCATCGGCGCTGGCCTCCAAGGCAACCGGTTTTCCCATCGCCAGGGTGGCAGCCAAGCTGGCGATTGGCTACACGCTGGACGAATTGCGCAATGAAATCACCGGTGGCGCGACGCCCGCCAGTTTCGAGCCCAGCATCGACTACGTAGTGACCAAAATTCCGCGTTTTGCGTTTGAGAAATTCCCCACTGCTGATTCACGTTTGACGACGCAGATGAAATCCGTCGGTGAGGTGATGGCGATGGGTCGGACCTTCCAGGAATCGTTCCAGAAAGCGCTGCGCGGACTTGAAGTCGGCGTCGACGGCATGAATGAGAAAACGCAGGACCGCGAAGTGCTGGAAAAAGAGCTGGGCGCGCCCGGCCCGGACCGCATCTGGTACGTCGGCGATGCATTTGCGCTCGGCATGAGCGTGGACGAAGTATTTGCGCTGACCAAGATCGATCCGTGGTTTCTGGTGCAGATCGAGCAGATCGTGAAGATTGAACTGGAGCTGGAAAACACTTCCATCGACAGCATCGATGCCGCGACGCTGCGCGCGCTGAAGCAAAAAGGATTTTCTGACCGCCGACTTGCCAAGCAGCTCAAGACCACAGACACCGCCATCCGCGACCGGCGCCTGGCGCTGGGTGTACGCCCGGTCTACAAGCGGGTAGACACGTGCGCGGCTGAGTTTTCGACCAACACCGCGTACCTGTATTCGACCTATGAAGCCGAAGGAAGCGAGTGCGAGGCGGCGCCCACCAGCAACAAAAAAATCATGGTGCTTGGCGGTGGGCCGAACCGCATCGGGCAGGGCATCGAGTTTGACTACTGCTGCGTGCATGCTGCACTGGCCCTGCGCGAAGACGGCTTTGAGACCATCATGGTCAACTGCAATCCGGAAACGGTTTCTACCGATTACGACACCAGCGACCGCCTGTATTTCGAACCATTGACGCTGGAAGACGTGCTGGAAATCGTCGACAAGGAAAAGCCGTTCGGCGTGATCGTGCAGTACGGCGGCCAGACGCCGTTAAAACTGGCGCTTGATCTGGAAGCCAACGGGGTGCCCATCATTGGTACCTCGCCCGACATGATTGACGCCGCTGAAGACCGTGAGCGCTTTCAAAAGCTGCTGCACGAACTGAAACTGCGCCAGCCGCCCAACGCCACTGCGCGTACCGAGCCGGAAGCGCTTGAAAAGGCTGCTGCGCTTGGCTATCCGCTCGTTGTCCGCCCCAGCTATGTACTGGGTGGGCGCGCGATGGAAATCGTGCATGAGCAGCGCGACCTGGAACGGTATATTGACGAACGACACGTGACCACGCGTCGTGTGCGCGAAGCCGCTGGCGGTCAGTTTGAGTCCCCTTTGCTGCTGGACCGTTTTCTGAACGATGCAATTGAATGCGATGTGGACTGTATCCGCGACGAGGAAGGTGCCACCTTCATCGGCGGCGTGATGGAACACATCGAGCAGGCCGGCGTTCACAGTGGCGACTCGGCGTGTTCGCTGCCGCCATATTCTTTGAGCAGCGAGACCGTGACGGAGATCAAGCGTCAGACGGCGGCCATGGCGCATGCCCTCAACGTCGTCGGCCTGATGAACGTGCAGTTTGCGATTCAGAACATTGACGGTAAGGATGTGATTTACGTGCTGGAGGTCAATCCACGCGCCTCGCGTACCGTACCTTTTGTCAGCAAGGCTACAGGCATCCAGCTGGCCAAGGTAGCGGCGCGCTGCATGGCTGGCCAGTCCCTGGCATCGCAGGGCATATTGCATGAAGTCACGCCGCCGTATTTCAGTGTGAAAGAGGCGGTGTTCCCGTTTGTGAAGTTTCCCGGTGTAGATACGATTCTCGGCCCCGAGATGAAATCAACCGGCGAAGTGATGGGCGTTGGCAAGACGTTTGGCGAGGCTTTTGTGAAGTCGCAGCTCGGCGCAGGAACCAAGCTGCCAACTTCCGGCAAGGTGTTTTTGACAGTGAAAAATAACGACAAGACCCGTGCAGTAGCTGTTGCACGCGCGCTGGCGGCGATGAAGTTTGACGTCGTAGCCACCAAAGGCACGGCGGCCGCTATTCAGGCCGCAGGCGTCAGATGCATGGTCGTTAACAAGGTCACCGAAGGCCGGCCGCACATCGTTGACATGATCAAGAACAACGAGATTGCATTGGTCATCAACACGGTGGAAGAGCGCCGCAACGCGATTGCCGATTCGCGGCAGATTCGCACCTCGGCCTTGCTGGCGCGTGTGACCACCTTCACGACAATTGCGGGCGCCGAGGCAGCGGTCGAGGGCATGAAGCATCTGGACAACCTCGGTGTGATCTCGGTGCAGGAAATGCACGCGCAGCTGAGGTGAGCCCCCACGCTTTTCCATTTCATGTAATACGCTGCCCCCGAGGGGCTGGCCTTGCTTGAGGCTGCCCGGAGCGGTCAGGTGAAGCCCCCACGCTCCCCGCTACGCGTGGTTCGCTGCCCCCCGAGGGGGCGCGCCTTGCTTGGGGCGGCCCGGCGCGGCGGCCGCATGTTCTGGTGGTGTATGGCGCTTATGCTCCTCTTCGAGGTGTCCCTCTTGTCGCGTTTGCTCTGCGAGCGCTGTATTTGCATTAAACTTAATTTTTGATTGAACACGCCGCCGCCAGGTGACTGGTGGCGGTTTCGCTTTTGCAGGAGCAAAAAAACATGGCAACCATTCCCATCACCAAACGCGGTGCCGAAAGCCTCAAGGCCGAGCTGCAT
>JANPFZ010000125.1:0-10908 GCA_031423655.1 Polaromonas sp. | reverse complement strand
TCGTCGCTGTCGCCGTCCATGTCCAGCGTGTCAAAGCGCGCGCGCTGGCGAATCACGTCGACGATCTTGTTTTTCAAAACGGCCGTCAGCCAGCTGCGCAGCGCCGCGCGACCGGCAAAGTTGGCGCGGCCGGACAGCACGGCTTCGAAAACGTCATGCACCGCGTCTTCGGCCAGTGACGGGTCATGCAGCTTGCGCTGCGCGAAGCGCACCAGATAGTCGCGGTGCGTCATCAGGTCGCTCCAGGGCACAGGCCAGGCGCTGGCGGCCGAGGTTGATGCGGCTGGATTAACGGGGATACTGACCGGGCTGGCAGGGTTGCAGAGCATGATGGTTCTCTCAAGTGGGTGGCAGGTGAGGTGACTTTGAATGCGCCACCTCACGCCAGCCTCGCGAAACATCACAGCCAGATAACAATGGCGACAAAAACTGAAATAAAAGCAGGTAAGAACCCAGTTGCCGAGACGACCGACACCGTATGACCATGAAGACCATCCTCGTTGCCGAAGACCAGACCGACATCCGCGACCTGCTGGTGCTGAACCTGCGCGGCGCCGGTTATGACGTGACCGAAGTGGCCGACGGACTGGCTGCGCTGGCGATGCACAGCGCGCACCCGCACGACCTGCTGGTGCTCGATTTGATGATGCCCGGCATGGACGGGCTGGAGCTGTGCAAGACGCTGCGGGCGCGCGGCAGCAGCACGCCGATTCTCATGCTGACGGCCAAATCCACCGAGCTGGACCGGGTGCTGGGACTGGAGCTGGGCGCTGACGATTACCTGACCAAACCGTTTTCTCTGGCCGAGTTGCTGGCGCGCGTGAAGGCGCTGCTGCGGCGCGCCGACATGCTGCGTGCCGCGCAGGCCGGCCTGCCGACGCAACCGAGCCAGCTGCGCAACGGCGAGCTGATGATTTCACCACTCCGGCGAACGGTCGAGATGCGCGGCAAGTCACTCGACTTCACGGCGCTGGAATTTGACCTGCTGCTGCACTTTGTGCAGCACCCCGGCCATGTGTTTTCGCGCGGGCAGCTGCTGAACGCCGTGTGGGGCTACACGCATGACGGCTATGAACACACGGTGACCACGCATATCAACCGCCTGCGCGCCAAACTGGAGGCCGACCCGCTGCACCCCGAATTGATTTTGACGGTGCGCGGCGCGGGCTACAAGATGCGCGACGCGGCGCCCTGAACAGGCTGGTACTGCAGCCATGTCGGTACGACTGAAAATTGCGCTCACGATATTTCTGACCGGCCTGCTCACCGCCGTCGGCGTGGTGGTGACGGTGCTGCTGGCGTTTCAGCGTTTTGAGCATGAATCGACCTATTACCGCGCCGATGTGTTTTTGCAGCGCGTGGTGACGCTGCACCCCGACATGTTGGCCATGCAGGAGCGCTTCCCGCAGGAGTTCACCGGCTTTCTGCGCAACCTGGTGCTGTTCGAGCCCGACACCCAGCTCTACCTGCTGGCCAGCGACGGCACGGTGCTCGCGTCAACCGGCGACGTGCAATTGCCGCCGGGCTTCAAGGTCACGCTGGGCCCGGTGATGGAGGCCATCGGCAGCACGCCTATGCCCTATGTGATGGGCGATGACCCCGAGCGCATGGACGGCAGTGCGGTGATTGCCGCGCGGCCGCTCAGGCGCGCGTTGATTCGCAATGAGTCCGGCGTGGCCGGCTATCTGTACCTGGTCGGCCACAAGGCGAATCTGCCGGAAGGCCGCTGGGCGGTGCTGAAAAACACTCTGGCCCAGCCGTCGCTGCTGTTGATTCTGGCTGTCGTTGCGCTCAGCACTTTGCTGGCCGCGTGGGTGACGGCAGCGGTCACCCGGCCACTGGCCCGGCTGACGGCTCTGGTGTCGGCGGTGACGCAGGGCGGACTGGAGAAAACCGCAGCGCAGGCCGCCAGCGTGCCCGACATCACCGTGAGCGATTCGCGCGATGAGTTCGGCCAGCTTGGCACCGGCATAACCGCCATGCTGACGGCGCTGCGCAAGCAGTGGACCACGCTGCGCCAGCTCGATCACTTCCGGCGCGAAGGCGTCAGCAATCTGTCGCACGACCTGCGCTCGCCGCTGACGGCGACGGCCGCCTGCCTGGAGACGCTGGAAAACCGCTGGACCGGTATTGAGGCCCGTGCCGCCGACCGACAGCTGCTGGAAGTGGCGCGGCGCAACACCCACAATGCGGCGCGGCTGGTGCAGTCGCTGGGTGATCTGGCGCAACTCGACGAGCCCGCGTTCAAGCTGCGCCGCGAGGTGATGGATGTGGCCGAACTGCTGGGTGACGTGGCGCTGCGTTTTACCGAGCGGGCGACGCGGCAGGGCGTGCTGATCGTGGGCGGCGCGCCGACCAACAGGCTGGCACCGCTGGCCGCCGTTGACGTGGAGTTGTTCGAACGCGCCATTGCCAATCTGGTCGACAACGCGCTGAAGTTCTGCCCGGCGGGCGCCACCATCACGCTGAACGCGGTGGCCATCGGGGACGAGGTTCAGGTGTCCGTCAGCGACACCGGGCCAGGTATTCCGGCTGCCGACCTGCCACACCTGTTTGACCGCTTCTACCAGAGCCGGCAAAGCGTGGCCCCTGCCACCGGCGAGGGTGGCAAGGGCCTGGGTCTGGCGATCGTCAAGCGCATCGTGGAACTGCACGGCGGCCAGGTTGATGTGACCAGTCTGGCCGGCGCGGGTACCCGTGTGCTGTTCATGCTGCCCCGCGCAAGGGGCTGAATCCTGTCGCTGCCGGAGCCCTCGTTTACAGCCACGTCGCTATTAGATATATAGCTGCTTGCCCAGGTAATACCTGGGCTAGAGCCCTATTTATCTTTACAACTAGGCGCTACCAGCCACGTCCGGCATCGTCGGTGCTGTTGCCACCGCGAACATGACCCGGCGCATCGTCTGCGCCGCGAACGTGGCCCGGTGCGTCATCTGCGCCACGAGCACCGCGCACATGGCCAGGTGCGTCATCCGCAGCCCGATGGCCGCGAACGTGACCCGGCGCATCGTCATTTGGGCGACCATGCACAGCGCTCATGGCCTCATTTTTTTCGCCCTGCCCGCGCGCATGGCCGACGCCATCATCAGCACCACGGCCGCGAGCATGGCCCACCCCGTCATTGGCGCCTCGTCCCCGGCCGTGACTCTCTGCTGACGAGGCGGTGCCGCTGTGGCCTCTTCCGGAATTGCTGGAACTGCCAGCGCTACTTGAGCCTGAACTGTTTGAACTGCCGGAGTTGCCGGAGCTGCCGGAATTACCTGAACTACCTGATCCGCCCGAGCTGCCGCCAGATCCGCCGCCGCTGGAGCCACCGCCGCCCGAGGATCCACCGCTACTGCCGCCGCTTCCGCTGCCACTTTTGGAAAAGGCGGGCACGACGACCAGGCCCAGGGCAAGCGCTGACACGATGCTGAGAACTGTTTTCTTGAAGTTGGCCATGATGAATCTCCTGAAAAGTTGGTGAGAGTTAATAAGGTCTGAAACCAAGGTCTGGAACAAAAAGCTGAAAGCCGCCTGCGTTGGATTTTCTTTCATTACGTGTGAAACATTCCCACAGACAGGCAAAGTATCCGTGGGAATTTTTTCCACGTCAATAGACTTGTGTGAAATTTTCCCGCATAATTTGTGCTGAGGTGTAAATCAAACCAACCCAGACCTCCCAGACCTCCCAGACCTCCCAGACCTCCCAGACCGTCCAGACCTGTTCCTTGCTGCAAACTCCCGTTTGAACGACCACGCACCATGTCGCCCGACTCGCCAGATTCCCCACAAACCAGCCCTTCGCCCGCGTTGGTGAACGCCTTGCGCCAAGCGCTGCGCCCGCTGCTGCGGGTCATGCTGGCGCGCGGCATCACACTGCCGTATCTGACAGAGCTGATCAAGTCGCTACTGGTGGAAGTGGCCGAGCGTGATTTCCGGCTTGACGACAAACCCGTCACCGACAGCCGTGTCAGCCTGCTTTCGGGCGTTCACCGCAAGGACGTCAACCGCCTGCGACGCGGCAATGATGCTGCCGCTGATGAACTGGACAGAGCGCCGCCGGTGGTGTCGCTGGGGGCGCAATTGGTCGCGCAGTGGCTGGGTAATCCGCAATTTCTTGACGCTGAAAGCCAGCCGTTGCCGCTGCCGCGGAATGTCAGTGAAGGCGGCCCGCAGTCGTTTGAGGCGCTGGTCACCAGCATCAACAGCGACATCCGCTCGCGCGTGGTGCTCGACGAATGGCTGCGTCTGGGGGTAGTGAATATCGACGATCAGCGCCGGGTGTGCCTGAACACGCAAGCCTTTGTGCCGGCCCGAGGCTTTGATGAAAAAGCCTTTTACTTTGGCCATAACCTGCACGACCACGCGGCTGCCGCCGCGCACAACCTGCTGGGGCAAGAGCCGCCTTTTCTGGAACGCAGCCTGCATTTCAATGGCCTGAGCGCAGGCGCCGTGGCCGAGTTGGCGGCGCAGTCGAAAAAGCTGGGCATGCAGGCGCTGGTGGCGGTAAACAAGGCGGCTGTGGCGCGTGAATCGCGTGAGACGCGTGAGGCGCGTAAGGCGCATGAAGAGGGGGCTGAAAACCCGGACGCCCCAGCCGACGCCGCGTTGGCAGAACCACTGCAGCGCATGACCTTCGGCATCTACTTTTATACCGAGCCCGCCGCACCCGAAATACTTGAACCCAAGCCCAACCCCTACCCTTCAAGTGAGGCCGACGATGACGCCAAACCCTGAAAACTTCTCGAAACCCGGCCAGGCGCCTGTGCGCCGGCTTGAGCTTCTTCTGGCGTGGTTTCTGGCACTGCTGATTGTGGTGATGCTCGCGGTCGGCTGCTCGGCACCCCGCCCGTTGCCCGCGCCTCTTCTCCAGACAGCGCGCGGCAATGTGTGCGCCACCCAGGCCTCGCTGGTCAACCCGAACAGCGGTGGCCTGGGCGGCACCGGCATTCAGGCTGGCGCCGCCATTGACCCGGGCGGCATAGGCGGCACGGGTCAACAGGCCGGCCTGTCTGGGGGCGTCGGCGGCCTGGGCGGCACAGGCAATGTGGCGGCCGCGCCGCGCTTCGGCGACGGCGGCATTGGCGGCACCGGCATTGTCGGCGTGATCAGCGGCTTTGCCAGCATCTGCGTCAACGGCATCGAAGTGGATTACGACGCGGCCACCCCGGTGTGGGACAACGGGCAGGCGGGCGCGGCCAGCCAACTGCTTGTGGGCCAGGTCGTGGCCGTGACGGCGGCAAGCAGCGGCGCGCAAACCACGGCGCGCGGCATTGCCACGGTTCACACCCTGGTTGGGCCGCTCGATGCGGTGGATGCGGCCACCGGCGAGTTGCAGGTGATGGGTCAAAAAGTGACGGCGCTGGCACCCGCCGATCTGGCTGGTCTCAGCCCCGGCGACTGGGTTCGCGTGGGCGGCTATAGGCGCGCCAGCGGCGACATTGCGGCGTCGCGCGTGGAGCCGTGGAGCGCACGGGAGCCGGCACGGGCCCAGGTGCGCGGGCCGGCTTCCAGCGTGCGGGGCAAGCGCCTGCTTGTGGGCAATACACCGGTGGATTTAAGCGGCCTGGCGACGCCGCTTTCGCTGACGGCCGGGCAGGAAGTGTGGGTCAGCGGCAGCTGGCGTGCCGGTGTGCTGCTTGCCAGCCAAGGGGTGGCCGAACCAACGCGCACCGGCCTGGGCCGCGTTGATCGGGTGGTGCTCGAAGGCTACATCCAGAGCGTCGGCGCGCGCTCTTTCAGCCTGGGCGGGGAAACGCTGCTGCTGGGAGAAGGCGCAAAAATAAGCGGCGACACCGAGGCCAAACTGACCATTGACAAGCGCGTACAGGTCAGCGGGCGCGTCGGCGCCGACCAGCGCATCACGGTGGACAGCGTGCTGTTCAAGGGCGGCGGTGGCCGCGATGGCGGCAGTGGTTCTGGCTTGGGCTCATCGGGTAAAGGATCGAGTTCGTCAGACTCGTCGGGTTCGTCAGGCAAGGGCAGAAGCGGTTCGGACTCTGAAGGCGTTGGCAGCTCTGGCAACTCTGGCTCGGGGAGTTCGGGTTCTGGAAGTTCCGGTTCTGGATCCAGCGGCTCGGGTTCAGGCTCGGGTGGAAGTGGTGGAGGCAGGGGCAGTGGCGGTGGCGGTGGCGGTGGCGGTGGCGGTGGCGGTAAAAACTAAACTCAATCACTGAGAATGCCAGGCGCCGGTCCTCAACCGGCTGCAAATGGAGCCATCATCCGGGCTCCGCGTGGCGGCTGTGAAAAACCGCCCCAGTGCTGGTTTGAAACTTGGCTGTCAGCTCGCGCGTCGCCCTTGAAAAAGCACCCATCTGAGGCCAAAATTCTCTTCCTGCAATCACTACAGGAGAGCGTCATGGACCCACTCAAACGGCTTCGGTCGCAGCTCGAGCAAGGAGTTGTTCGTGCCTGGGAGAGCCTCTCGGAAGGTTGGCGTGAACTTCTGAGCCGCAACGGCGGCGCACTAACCCGGTTCGCGGGTCGAGGTGCGACCGAGGCGCCGCCAGAACCAGGCAGTGAATCCGGGCAGGACTTCCCGCGCTGGGGGCTGCTGGCCGGCGAGACCTGGGAGACGGCACAGAACGTCTTCATCCGGCTGGAGATCGCGGGCGTTAAAAAGGAAGATCTGGACATTTCCATTCAGGGCAATCTGCTGCGCATTCGCGGTGAAAAGCACTCGGTAGCAGAGCCCGGGAGCCGGCATTACCACCTCATGGAGCGCGCCTACGGGCGCTTTGAACGAACCATTGCGCTGCCGCACCATGTCGATGATGAGGCCGCCGAGGTGGCAGTGGCCGACGGCGTTGTTACGGTGATCCTGCCGAAGAAAGAAGCGCTGCCGCCGCGTCAGCTCCACGTGCCTTGAAGCCACGAACGAAGCAGCCCCGGGCCGGATCGGTCAAGCCGCAGGCAGCTTAAAAAAAGCTAAATAAGACTCTTGAAAAACGCAGCCCAGCCAATAATTTTTCAACGCTGTGAGGAAACCGCCCATGGGTGGTTCGAAGGCGTCTCAGGTCATACGGCCTGAAGATGGGGGCTGGCGAACCGACTGACCTCACGCCTGTTCGCCTTTATCATTTTCAGAGAAGGAGAAACTGATCATGTTTGGAATGACGGGGCCTTATGGCGATCTCTTTGGCGACTTTGCCCGACTCCAGGAAAATCTCGACCAGTTGTTGCACCCTAGCGGGATGACCAGCATCCGCTCTTTGTCGCGCAGGACCTTCCCGGTCATCAACGTCGGCAGCACTTCCGACGCTATCGAAGTGCTGGCGCTGGCACCCGGCATGGATCCCAACGCATTTGAGATCACGGTCGACAAGGGTGTGCTGGTACTTGCTGGTGAGCGCACGACCGGGTTGCCGCAGGGCGAAGACATCAACAACTATGCGCAGGAGCGCTTTAACGGCCGGTTCCGACGCGTTATCTCGCTGCCCGATGACGTCGATGGCAGCCGGATTGAGGCGAATTACCGCGACGGGCTGCTGCGCGTGAGCGTTCCGCGTAGCGCGGCTTCTCAGCCACGGCGCATTGAAGTCAGTTAATCGGTGAAATTTCAATTGAAAAATCAACCTAGTTGAAGGAGCAAGTCATGAACAAGTATTCAGCCAGTCAGGCTGGTTCCACCGGTTCCGCTCGCCCAATGAATTATGGAAACCAGGCGAATCAGGCCGCCGACGGCGATGCCAGCAGTAGCAGCGAACTTGGTGAGCCACGTCAGCGCGTACCGGGTGGCCAGCCGACCCAAGAGCAGCTCGGCGCGTCGTCCGAGTCTGCAGCCCCGGTACTCCCGCCGGTGGACATTTTCGAAGACGACGACGGCGTGACCATCATGGCCGACCTGCCAGGGGTTTCAAAAGACCACCTGGGCGTGCGCATTGAGGGTGACAGCCTGGTGATTGAAGGCACTGCGTCGCCGCCGGAAACGGGCAACATGGCGCTGCTTTACGGCGAAGTGCTCAGCCCCTTTTACCGCCGCAGCTTCACGCTCAGCCGCGACCTGGATCCAGGAAAGATCGAGGCCAGCCTGAACAGTGGGGTGCTAAAGCTGAAAATTCTGAAAGCGGAATCGGCCAGACCCCGCCGTATCGAGGTTCGGGTCGGCTGACGCAGTGGCGGACCTGGCCCGGCGGCTCAATGGTGGGCCAGCCGGGCCACTAGACAGACGCATCACCCGAGGACGCCAGGCTGCACGACTGCCAACCATCAGACTTTGGCTAAGCGCGTTGGTCTGCGATACGCTATTAAATCAGGAGCTGCTTGTACAGGTTCTTCCTGGGCTGGCAGCACTTTTTGTAATGAAGGCAGGCGTTTCAGGTGTCTGGCTGATGGTGTCCATCGCTTCCTCGTCAGTCACAGGGCCGACCTTGATGGCTGTCGAGATTGAATGTCAAGCCTGATTTACCGAGACCGTCCACCATGCGATCAGCCAGCGCGCGTGCGCAGCCGTCGCTTTCCTTTCGGGCAGCTTTATCTCTTGGCGCCGTGGCAGCCTGGACCAGCGCCAGTTGGCACTCCCAGGCGAGCCGGATTCGGCCGATCTGTTCGGCCAGCGTTACGGCCAGCTTTAACTCCTTGCGCGCAGATTCGCAGGCGTGCAACTTGAGGTGTGCCAGGCCGCGCAGGCGATGGGCCGTGCCAATCAGCTCCCGCAGGTCGCCACGAGATGCCAGCGCCAGCAACTGGTCGGCGTAGGTGATGCACGCCAGCGCATCGCCATTCGCCAGCGCCGACTCAGCGAGCGCCTCCAGGCAGCGCAAGGTCAGCCAGACCTCGCTGTGATCCTGCGTGTACTGCCAGGCCGCTTGCAGCGCTGCCTGATCGCAGGGCATGCCAAGCCGCAGCTGGGCAATCGCCAGATCGGCTTGCAGCCGGGGTAGCCAGTAGTGGATACCGGCATGATGCGCCAGCCCCAGGCCTTGCTGAAAATGCTGCAACGCCTGCCCGGGCCAATTCAAATCGAGGAACAGGCCACCCAGGGCGTCGTGCGCCATGATCTGGTATCGATGCAAGCCCAGTGTCTCCAGGCGGGGCAGCGCTTCGTTCAAATCAGCCCAGGCCTCGCCATACATGCCGAGTGCGACCTTCACATTGGCCCGGCCGATCAATGTGGGGCCGAGATGCCACTGCAGGTCGGCGTTGCGTGCAATGGCGAGTGCGGCATCAAAATGCGACACGGCGCGCGGGTAGTCGGCCAGCCCCATGGCGCCGGTGCAGGCCCAGCCGATCATCATCAGGTTTTCCGATTCGTAGCTCTTGTCGCCGATGCCGCGCGCAAGATCGAGAGACCGCGAGAACGACGCAATCGCGGCGGCCGGTTCAGCGTTGGCAAAATGCGCTTCCCCCCGGCCATGGAAGGCCTGTACGGCCACCAGATCGGTCAGCGCCAGTCGTTCGCAGATCTCTACCGCTTGCTGGTGATGGCTGATCGCCAGATCGTTTCGGCCATTGCTCCAGGCCACCGTCCCGAGGTGATACAAGGCATCGGCCGCGTGCCGTTCATCACCCATGGCGCGCGATGCCTGGAGTGCTTCGTTCAGGCAGGCAACCGCCTGCTCGTAGGCGTCGGCGCGCCGGTAGGCCATGCCGAGTTGAATCAAACCATCGCGCGCCTGCCCGTGCTGGCCCAGCGCACGCGCGGCATCAATCGCGCGCCGGAAGTCGGCCACCGCGCCCTCGACCTGGCCGGCCTGTGCGCGCGCTTCACCGCGCCGCTCGTACAGGGCGAGCTGCTGCGCCGGGTCTGCCGCGTCCGGATGGGCCTGCAGCAAGGCCACCGCGCGATCAAACCATTGCAGCGACTCGCGCATGGCAAATAGTCTTTGTGCATGCTCAGCGGCCAAACCCAGGTACAGCAGTGCCTTGGGCCAGACCTTGCCGCGCTCATAGTGCTCGGCCAGGCGGGCATCACGCTGATGCGCCTCGCTGCCGGTCTGCCGCTCCAGCATCTCGGCGACCGCCCGGTGCAGCAGCACGCGCCTGGCCAGGCCGATATCGCGGTACACCACCTCGCGCACTTTGTCGTGATTGAAGTCATAGACGCCGCCTTCCGCGTCCTCACGCAAAAGCCGCCGCTTGACCAGCGACTCGACGGTGTGCAAAAAGCGCTCTTCGGGCGCCCGGGTCAGCGCCAGCAAGGTCTCAAAATCGAAGCGCCGGCCGAGTACCGCCGCGACATCAAGCAGCGGCCGGTCTTCAGCCGGTACGCGTGCCAGACGCAGGCGCACCGAATCGCGCAGCGTGTCCGGCAAGGGCAGGCTGCCGACGTTGCTGGTCGGGCCGACGACGCATTCGTCTTCGCTCAGCGCGTGCATGATGGACCAGAGAAAAAAGGGATTGCCGTCGGTCTCGCGGTGCAGCCAGGCGGCGAGGTCGGGCAGCTTCAGTTTCGGATCACTCACCCGTTCGAGCAGCGCCGCGGTATCGCCCGCGCCCAGCCGCGCCAGCGCCATGTGCCGCGTCTGCGGTTCACGGCGCAGGCTCTCCAGCAGTCGGGCCAGGCCGTCGTTGTTTTCAAGTTCCTCGTCCCGATACGCACAAGCCAGGAGCATTGGCCGGCTGGCGATCTGCCTGGCGAAAAAATGCAGGAATCGCAGGCTGGCGTCGTCGGCCCATTGGGCGTCGTCAACCATGACAATCATCTGTCGGTCTTGCGCCATCGCGTCGAAGAGTTGCTGCAGTGCGTGAAACAGGCGTGCCTGCCGCGCCTCGGGAAAGTCCGCCGACAACGGAGGCAGGTCCACCAGGCGGGCGCCCATGGCCGGCACCAGCGCGGCGATCTCAGCCAGCAAGATGGGGGCAATCTGGCGCAGACTGGCCTCGGGGGCTGCCTGGCAGGCCTGCGTGGCGAGATCGATGACCGGCTGGTAGGTGATCGCACGCTCAATCTCGTAGCAATTGGTCACCAGCACGGGCAAATCCCGC
>JANPFZ010000124.1:0-5481 GCA_031423655.1 Polaromonas sp. | reverse complement strand
ACGCTGAACGACGCGGTTGCGGAAGATGTCTGCCACCACGTCCCCGTCGCCACCCAAAAGCGCCTTGGTGGAACACATCTCGGCACAGATCGGCAATTTTCCCTCTGCCAGGCGATTGCGACCATATTTTTCAAACTCGGCGTCGCTGCCATTAGCTTCAGGGCCACCGGCGCAAAAGGTGCACTTGTCCATCTTGCCGCGCACGCCGAAGGTACCCGCAGACGGAAATTGAGGCGCGCCGAACGGACAGGCGTAGGAGCAATAACCGCATCCTATGCACACGTCTTTGTCGTGCAGCACCACCCCTTCTTCGGTTTTGTAGAAACAGTTAACCGGACAGACCGCCATACACGGCGCATCGGAACAATGCATACAAGCCACCGAAATACTGCGCTCACCGGGAACGCCATCATTCAAGGTGACAACGCGGCGCCGGTTAACGCCCCACGGGACATCATGCTCTGCCTTGCACGCGGTGACGCAGCCATTGCACTCAATGCAACGCTCCGCGTCACAAATGAATTTCATTCTTGCCATATCGTTTCCCTTACGTATTCATCTCAAGCAGCCCGCTCGATTTGGCAAACGGTAGTTTTGGTTTCTTGCATCATCGTGACGATGTCGTAACCGTACGTGGTAATGGTGTTAGCGGCTTCGCCCCGCACGATAGGCGCTGCGCCGCTGGGGTAGTAGGCCCCTAAATCGGCACCCTGCCATCGCCCAGCGAAGTGGTAAGGCATGAAGGCAGTTTCTTTGTCAACCCGCTCAGTCACCAAAGCCATGACTTTGATCCGTGCGCCGGTAGGGCTGGAGACCCATACCTGATCGCCGTTGCGAATGTTGCGGTCGTTGGCAGCCTGTGGATTGATCTCAATGAACATGTCCTGCTGCAACTCTGCAAGAAAGCGGTTCGAACGAGTTTCGTCACCACCACCTTCGTACTCTACCAATCGCCCGCTGGTGAGGATGATTGGGAACTGCTTGCCAATGTCTTTGTTCTTCTCTTGAAGAGATTTGAACAAAACAGGAAGCCGCCACGCCGTTTTGCGGTCATCGTGCGTCGGATACTTGGCCACAAGTTCTGGCCGTGTGGAGTAGATTGGCTCGCGATGTTGCGGAATTGGATCTGGGAAGTTCCAGACCACAGCCCGCGCCTTGGCATTGCCAAACGGGTGGCAGCCGTGACCTTGCATAAACACGCGGATCATGCTGCCGCTTGGGTCGGTCTTCCAGTTCTTCCCCTCGGCAACCTTTTGTTCGGCCTCGCTCAACTCGCCCCACCAGCCCAGCTTTTTGAGCAGCATGTGATCCAGCTCAGGGTAGCCTGTTGTGATGTCGGCACCTTTGGAGTGGGAGCCATCTTCAGCAAGCAAACTCTGCCCGTCTCGCTCAACACCGAAGTTGGCGCGGAAATTCCCGCCGCCTTCCATGACATGTTTGGAGGTGTCATACAGGTTGGACGTTCCAGGGTGCTTGAGCTCCGGTGTGCCGTAACAGGGCCAAGGTAGGCCGAAATAGTCGCCGTCCAGCTTGTAGCCGGTCACTTGGTCCACGCCCCCTTTGGCCTTGAGCGTGTTGACATCAAACACATGCATGTTGCGCATGTGGGCTTGCAAACGCTCCGGGCTTTGCCCGGTGTAGCCAATTGTCCAGACAGCGCGATTCATTTCACGAAGGATGTCATCAGGCACAGGCTCGTCCATGCCCTTGACCTTCTGCATCTTGTAGTTCTTGACCAACTGCTCGCCAAAGCCGAGCTTTTGGGCCAACTGGTACATGATCATGTGATCAGTGCGCGACTCAAAAAGCGGCTCCATGACCTTTTGACGCCATTGCAACGACCGGTTAGAGGCCGTGACAGAGCCACTGGTCTCAAACTGCGTGGTGGCCGGCAAAAGGTACACCGCGCGGTTCGGGTTGATGTCGGTTTTGCCCGGCATTGCAGCCATGGCAGCCGTGGCACTGGGGAAGGGATCCACCACCACCAGCAAATCGAGCTTGTCTAGCGCGGTTTTCATTTCCAATCCGCGGGTTTGCGAATTGGGCGCATGACCCCAATAGAACAAACCACGCAGATTACTTTCTTGGTCGATGAGCTCGTTTTTCTCCAGCACGCCGTCAACCCAACGCGACACGGTCATGCCGGGCTTGGTCATCATGCCCGGCGCGTAACGGCCTTTCATCCACTCAAAGTCAACGCCCCAATTGCTGGCGTAGTGGCGGAAAGCGCCTTCAGCAAGGCCGTAGTAACCAGGTAATGAATCCGGGTTGCATCCGATGTCGGTGATGCCCTGCACATTGTCGTGCCCACGGAAAATATTGGCCCCACCACCGCTCTTTCCGATGTTGCCCAAGGCCAGTTGCAGCAAACACGAGGCACGCACCATGGCGTTGCCAATGGTGTGCTGGGTATGGCCCACGCACCACACCAGCGTGCTGGGGCGATTTTCGGCCATGGTTTTGGCCACATTGAAGCAGGTGACTTCATCGACGCCACAGGCCTCCAACACCTTATCCGGCGTCCACTTGGCCAACACCTCGTCGCGGACTTTATCCATACCCCAAACGCGGTCTTCGATGAATTTTTTGTCTTCCCATTCGTTCTTGAAGACGTGCCACATCACGCCAAAAAGAAACGGAATGTCTGAACCCGACCGGATTCGCACGTATTGATCGGCCTTGGCCGCCGTGCGGGTGAACCGGGGGTCCACCACAATCATTTTTGCGCCCTTTTCCTTCGCGTGCAACATGTGCATTAACGACACTGGATGTGCTTCAGCCGCATTCGAGCCAATGTACAACGCAGCTTTCGTGTTCTGCATATCGTTGTACGAGTTGGTCATCGCACCGTATCCCCACGTATTCGCCACACCGGCGACTGTAGTGGAGTGACATATTCGTGCCTGATGGTCGCAGTTATTACTCCCCCACATACTCATCCACTTGCGCAGCAGGAAGCCTTGTTCGTTGTTGTGCTTGCAAGACCCGACCACAAAGATCGAGTCTGGTCCGCTGGCCTTGCGAAGCTCCAGCATCTTCGCGCTAATTTCTTCAAGCGCCTTGTCCCACGAAATGCGTTGGTATTTGCCATCCACCAGCTTCATGGGGTAACGCAACCGGAACTCGCCCCCGCTGTTTTCACGTACTGCCGCGCCTTTTGCACAGTGCGCACCCATGTTGATGGGGGAATCAAACACCGGCTCCTGCCGTATCCAGACACCGTTTTCGACCACGGCATCAATGGCACAGCCCACCGAGCAATGTGGGCAAACTGTTCGTTTGACTTCGACCTTGGGAGCGCCTGAAGACGCAGGATCAGCGGCCCCCGCTTTACGAACTAGCGTAAGCTGGGAAATAGCCAAACCCGCTCCCACACCGAGCCCAGAGTTACGCAAAAACCTGCGCCTGTCCATCGTCGGCATGGAGCGGGAAAGCCCCCGCGCCAAACCATCTACCAGCCCCCGGTGCGGCGACGCCGCTGCGGGTCTGGCTGACTTTCGAGTCAACAACATGATGCCTCCTGAGTGAAATCTAAACCCGCGCCGTCGCGTAATAACGCTTGACGTGCTCGGTGAGTTGGTAGCCAGTGCCTGGCTCTAAAGCTGGAGCCGTTTCGGCATTGGCAAAGCCCGCAGCCACGGGACTGCGCTGTACCACCGCAATCGAACCAGCCACGATGGCGCCAACGGAAGCAACGCCACTCAGCCAGGTACGCCGCTTGATGGGTTCTTTATCTGTTTTCATGCTCCAATCTCCTGAGAATAGTGCGCGGGATCGCCCAAGCGCGAACAAAATCTAAACAACACGATCAATGTTAGCTACGGGATGGGCCGACCCTACCTGTCGTTTACCCTTTAAAAATTAGTATATCAATACAGTGAAAAAAAAGTAACAGGAACTTCTAATGATCGTTGGAACCGCCGGACATATTGACCACGGCAAAACATCGCTGGTCAAGGCCCTCACGGGTGTGGACACCGACAGGCTCAAAGAAGAGAAAGAGCGCGGCATCACTGTTGACCTCGGGTTTGCCTATTTACCAAGTGGCAGCCGCCAATCCATCGGTTTCGTCGATGTGCCAGGACACGAACGCCTGATTCGCAACATGCTTGCCGGTGCTACTTCCATTGACTTCGTTTTGCTGGCCATCGCCGCCGACGATGGTCCCATGCCTCAAACACTTGAGCATTTGGCGATTTTAGACTTGCTGGGTTTGACACAGGGCGCGGTAGCCCTGACAAAATGCGACCTGGTCGAACCGAGCCGCGTGGACGCCGCCTGCACTGAAATCGCAGCGATGTTGCGGGGCACCCGCCTGGCCCAAGCGCCGATTTTCCGGGTGTCATCGGCCACTGGCGATGGGTTGCCTGAATTGAAAGCGCACCTTGAATCCGCACAAGCCGCAGCCGTCAAGAGTCCCGCCAGCTTGAACGCGAATTTCCGCTTGTCGATCGACCGAAGTTTTTCGCTTGCCGGCGCAGGCACGGTGGTAACCGGCGGTTGTTTCTCAGGCCAGGTGCGTGTGGGGGACCACCTGACACTTTCCCCCAGCGGCAAAGAGGTGCGCGTGCGCGGCATCTACGCGCAAAATCAAAAAGCTGAAATTGGCCATGCCGGTCAACGCCTGGCGATCAACCTAGCCGGAGTGGAAAGATCGGAGGTGAATCGTGGGGACTGGTTACTGACGTCTTCCCTTCACATGCCCACCAGTCGCCTGGATGGGCGCTTGCGCCTGCTCGCCAGTGAATCCGTCGGGCTGTCGCAGTGGTCAGCGGTCCATTTGCACATTGGCGCTGAGGACGTGCTGTCCCGCGTGCTGTTGCTGGAAGGCGGCGCCCTGCAGCCCGGTGCCGAAGGCCTGATTCAACTGGAGCTGGATCGTCCCATCGCAGCATTGCAGGGGGACCGATTTGTACTGCGTGACGCTTCCAGCCAACGCACGGTAGGCGGCGGCACAATCATCGACGCCCTTGCAATGCCAGCCCGACGCAAAAAGCCGCAGCGGGTCGCCTGGTTACGTGCTCTTGACAACACTGACCCGGCTTTAGCGCTCGCCGCCGCGCTGGCCTTGCACCTGCCAGGGGGCGTGGAACTGGATAAATTTTTCAACCAACGCAACCTGCAAACCGGACTGTCGACCAACATCTTGGCGGCGATCCCACATCAAACGCTGGCGACGGCAGGAGCGCAATTCGCATTTGCGCCAGAGCAATTGCAAAGCTTCACTTCTTCAGCGCTGGAAGTCCTCAAGCGCTTCCACACCAAGTCCCCCGACAGCCCTGGGCTGACACGGGACCAGATGCATCGACAAGTCAAAGAGCGGCCTTTTGCTCCGTTGTTTGACGCTTTGCTCGAGCTGCTCATTCAAAGGCGGGAAGTCAAACGCAGTGGCCCCCACTACAGCCTGGCCAACCATGTCGTTGAACTACAGGGTATCGAAAAGCAAATCTGGGAGCGAATCAAGCCGTGGCTCGATGAGGG
>JANPFZ010000123.1:0-19694 GCA_031423655.1 Polaromonas sp. | reverse complement strand
CAAAAGCCGGTCGATATCGCCAGAGCCGCCCTCGACTACGCACGGCGGCACTTCTTCGACGTGCTTTTGGTCGGGCGTGCTTGGAAACCATTCCGCGCCGGCTTGCTTCGTCACCGTCTTGAGCTGCTCGATGGCGGCCGGGCGGTAGACGTCGCCCGAGACCGTCAACACTTTCTTTTTACGCTTTTCGATCAGGTGCTTGGCGAGTTTGGCGGTCGTCGTGGTTTTACCAGCTCCCTGAAGACCCGCCATCAGGATCACAGCCGGCGGTTGCGCCGCCAGATTAATGTCGCTGACGCCTTCGCCCATGGTGGCGGCCAGTTCGCGGTTGACGATGCCGACCAGCGCCTGCCCGGGCGACAGCGAACCCATCACCTCCTGGCCCATTGCCTTGTCTTTGACACGAGCGACAAAATCGCGCACTACGGGCAGGGCGACGTCGGCCTCCAGCAACGCCATGCGCACTTCGCGCAGCATGTCCTGGACGTTGGCTTCGGTGATGCGGGCCTGGCCACGCATCTCCTTGACGAGGCGGGAGAGTTTGTCGGTGAGGGCTGAGGCCATGAGCGGGCTCCACAAACATGGAGCAGTTAGGTGAAAGGAAAGGACTGGGGAAAGGACTGACGCAGGCGGCAGGATGGGTGCCCGGCTGACAGTAAAGGCTAAACTCCAGCCATGATTTTAGCTTTCAGCGCATGGTGGAGCACTGCAGTGGCTATGGGTGCCGCGCTGGCTTACGGGGCGTTGGCATGGACTGCGTCGCGACTGAGCGTCAGCGGCATTCGCGGCTTGCTGCTGCTGGCGTGGCTGCTGCACGCCGTGATGCTGGCCGAAGGCCTGCTCGGCGAGCCGCCCCGGTTTGGATTTGCACCCGCTATTTCGATCACCGTGTGGCTGATGCTCACGGTCTACGCCATTGAGAGCCGTCTTTTCCCGCAGTTGCAGGCGCACGGCGCGCTCGCGGGCCTGGGCAGTGCGGCGGTCATCCTGGCGCTGGTGTTTCCGGGCACGACTCACCACGCCATCGCCTCGCCGTGGCTACCGCTGCACTGGGCGCTGGGGCTGGCGTCCTACGGTCTTTTTGCAGTCGCCGTGGTGCATGGCTGGCTGATGACGCGGTCGGAGCGCTTGATGAGATCGGCGACTCCGATGGAGGCTACTGTGCCACTGCTGACGCTTGAAAGGCTGACGTTTCGGTTTGTGGAAGCCGGCTTCGTGCTGTTGTCTGCCACCCTGCTGGTAGGCTGGCTGTTTGCCGAGACACTTTACGGCCCGCGCCTGACGGGCATGTGGAACCACAAAACCATTTTTTCGATGCTGTCATGGCTTGTGTTTGTCGGTCTGCTGATCGGTCGTGCGCGCCTTGGCTGGCGTGGCCGCAAGGCAGTGCGCGTGTTGTATCTGGGCTCGGGACTGCTGCTGCTGGGTTATGCCGGGTCGCGCTTTGTGCTTGAAGTCATTTTGAGGCGGGCATGAAATACTTTTTAGTGCTTCTTTTTGTGTTCGTCGTTTTCTGGCTCTGGAGCCACAACCGGAGGATCGAGAGGAAACAGGCTGATGACGCTCGCCGCCCGCACCAACCAGGCCCAAAAAATGCCCTGACGGAAATTGTCGCCTGCGATGTCTGTCAGGTGCATCTGCCGCGCTCTGACGCCTTGATTGGCAACAAAGGCGTCTACTGCAGCGACGCGCACCGCCGCCAGGCCGGCGGTTAAGCAGCCGACGCGCCAAATGGACTCGCAATTTCATTCCTGGCTGGCAACCACAGACCACCCGACCGGGGCGCCTGAAATAGAGGCGGGGAATCCGTCATTTAATCGGCTGTGGCGGGTTTTCATGACGGCGCGCGTGGGCATTGCTGCCGTGCTCGTGGTGCTGCAGGCCTTTATTTACGCCTTGGGCAACAACACCCACCGGGCAGCCATTGCGGTGTGCATCGGCTATTTGTTCGCCACGCTGGCGGTTCGCGTCTGGGCCAGGCCCCGGCCACCGCGCCGTGCCTTTGACCTGCAATGGCTGTTGACTATCGGCGTTGACGTGCTGGCATTTGCGGCACTTGATTTCCTGCAGTCGGGCGTGATGAATTACACGCCACTGTTTGCGCTGCCGGTCTTGCTGTCGTCGGTGCTCGGGCCTATCTTGTTGGCTTTCGGCACAGCCGCCAGCGTGACGCTGCTTTTGATGGCGGACGCCTGGTGGACTTCGCTGCAGTCTCTGGGTGACTTTAATGCGCGCTTTCTTCAGGCGGCATTGAGTGGTTCCGGTTTTTTTCTGGTGGCCCTGCTGGCCAATCAGCTGGCAGCGCGTTTGACCCGCGAAGAAGAACGCTCGCAGGCCAGCCACTCGGCAGCCCGCATGCAAAACCTGGTCAATCAGCTGGTGATAGAAGGGCTGGCAGAGGGCGTGATGGTGGTAGATGTGCGCGGCACCGTGCTGTCGGTCAACCCGGCTGCCGGCCGTTTGCTGGCGACCCAGGACGCGGCCCACAACACCCGCTTCGTACTCACGCGAGAAAAGGCCTGGCAGCCGCTGGTCGATGTGATGCACCGCACCTTCGAAAGCGAATTGCCGCAAGAGGCGGAGATCAGTCTGAACTACCCCGCGCACGGCACGCGCCGCCTGCATGTGCGCACACGACTCGCCATTTCCAGAAGCGGCCACGAAAGTATGTGCGTGATGTTTCTGGACGACCTGCGCGAAATGGAAGCGCGTGTACGCACCGAAAAGCTGGCCGCCATGGGGCGGATGTCGGCCGCCGTGGCACACGAAATCAGAAACCCCCTGGCCGCTATTTCACAAGCCAATGCCTTGCTGGAAGAGGACTTGCGGGATCCGGGCCATCGCCAGCTGACAGCCATGGTTCGGCAAAATTCACAGCGTCTGGCCAAGATCGTCGACGAAATCCTTAACGTGTCGAGAGTCAAGGAGCAGCTTCCTGCGCCTGATGTGTTGACCTTGATGCTTGATGACGCAGTTGAAAAAATCGCCTCGGAATGGGCCATTCAAAACAATGCCTCTCGGCGCATGCAGGTCGTCACCGACGCCGCCCATGTTGCAGTGTGGTTCGAGTCTGACCATCTGCGGCGCCTGATGGTCAATCTGCTGGACAACGCACTGCGCTATGCGAGCAGGTCGGAGCAGGCGATACAGGTCAGCACCCAAGTCATCTCGGCTGGCCACGCCAGGCTGGCCGTCTGGAGCGATGGGCAGCCGCTTGAAAAAACCGTGCAGACCCATCTGTTCGAACCATTTTTCTCGTCAGAAAGCCGCTCCAGCGGACTCGGCCTCTATATTTGCAGGGAGCTTTGCGAGCGTTACGGAGCGCGAATTGGCTACCGTCGCGTGTGGCGTAGCACCCAAGAAGGCAACGAGTTTTTCGTCGTCTTCAACTCGAGCCTGCCACGCCGCCATTCTCAATCGCCGCTGTTTGAAGCCATTCCTTTTATTCGCTGAAATTTGTTTGCCTAACTATGAGTACACCACCCACTCCTTCCCAGCAGGCGAACATTCTTGTGGTTGACGACGAGCCGGACCTGCGCACGTTGTACGAGCTGACGCTGCTGCGCGAAGGCTACCGGGTCGAGGCGGCCGGTGATCTTGCGCAGGCGAGGGAGCAACTCAAGGAAAAACGCTTTGACGCCATCATCACCGACATGCGCTTGCCCGATGGTTTGGGGCTGGAGCTGCTGAAGGAAATAGTCGCCGGGCAGCGGGGCGCACGCTGCGTAGTCATCACCGCCCACGGCTCGGCTGAAAATGCGGTGGAGGCCCTGAAAGCCGGCGCGTTTGATTACCTTACCAAACCTGTTGACCTAAAACAGTTTCGTAGCGTGGTGGCTTCGGCTATTCAGGGGGCACGAACCCCGGCCGCCAATCCAGCGCCTGTCCGTAACGATGTGGATCTGCCGGGGCCAGCATCAGCGTCACCCGCAAAATCAGCCAGCGCAGCCTCCATCCTCCAAAAGCTGGTGGGTGAATCCGAGCTGATGCGGGCGGTCAAGTCGCGTATTGTCAAAGTGTCGGGCAGCATGGCACCCATATTGATACAGGGCGAATCAGGCACCGGGAAGGAGCTGGTGGCACGCGCCGTGCACGGCTGCAGTCATCGGGCGACAGGGCCTTTTGTGGCCGTCAATTGCAGTGCGATCCCGGAAAATTTGCTGGAAGCGGAGTTTTTCGGCGCGCGCAAGGGCGCCTACACCGGTTCGGCGCAGGACCGGCAGGGATACTTTCAGGCGGCGAAGAACGGCACGCTATTTCTCGACGAGATCGGCGACCTTCCCTTGGCCATGCAATCCAAGTTGCTGCGCGCCATTCAGGAGCGTATGGTGCGGCCGCTGGGTTCGCCGCAAGAAGATGCTGTCGACGTGCGCATCGTCAGCGCCACCCACAAAGACCTGAGCGCCGAGGTAAAGGCAGGCACTTTTCGGCAGGATCTTTATTACCGGCTGAACGTGATCGAAATTGGCGTGCCAGCTCTGCGAGACCGGCGCGACGATCTGCCGGCACTTTGCACCGCCCTGCTCGCCAGAATCTGCCAGGAATCCGGATTCAACATGCCCACGCTAAGCGCATCGGCGATGGAACGGCTGCGCGCTCATCCCTTCAACGGCAATGTCAGAGAACTGGAGAACTTGCTACATCGCGCCGTGGCACTGGGTGAAGGCGGCGAATTGCACTTCGATGCCCAGCCAGAAGAGTTTGTTGCGGTTCCTGAAAATCTGCAGGATTTTCTCGATCTGCAGGAGCGAAACATCCTGTCAAAAGTACTCGAAGAAACCGGCTTTAATCGAACGGCAGCAGCCACCCGACTGGGCTTGAGCCTGCGTCAGATCCGCTACCGCATCGCACGGCTGAACATCGCGACCCCGGTGGGGCATGACACGGCCAATGAAGACGTGTGACGGCGAAGACATCGCCGCAAGCAGGCCTTTATGGCACGGCGGCTGGTATCGGTTCGCGCGTGTCCTGAAATCACCCAACTTCGGGCCACGCCCGGAAGGCGCGTTGATTGACCTGATCGTTATTCATTCGATCAGCCTGCCGCCGGGAGGGTTCGACAACGGGAACGTCCAGCGCCTGTTCACCAATCAGCTGGACTGGGACGCGCATCCTTACTTTGAAGGCATTCGTGGGCTGCAGGTTTCGTCGCATTTCTTCATAGCGCGTTCCGGAGCGCTTTGGCAATTTGTGGACTGCAACGACCGCGCCTGGCACGCTGGGCAGTCAAGCTACCGCGGACGCGACAACTGCAATGACGACTCGATTGGCATTGAAATGGAAGGCCTTGAAGGTTCGACATTCGAGGTGGTGCAGTACGAAACGCTGGCCAGCGTGGGCGCCGCGCTGCTTGCGGCCTATCCCATCTCACACCTTGCCGGCCACGAGCACATCGCGTCAGGCCGCAAGCAGGATCCGGGTCCAGGCTTTGACTGGTCGCGGTTTCAGCAGGCGCTAGGCGCACCGGCTAAGTATTTTCCCGAAGTCCTTCAATTAATCTGAAAAAGATTGCCGACAAAACAACGTCGGCCAATGCAAGCAGTTAAGTCAAAGGCGCGAGCAAAAACCGCGTGGAAACTGATTTGACAGTAACGCGCTTTCACACCGGCAACGCAGCCGCAGGGCGCGTCAGCCCTTGATTTACCCAGCGAAAGTCCCGAAATATTAAGCTGTCCAATCAAGTTTTTCTGCCACTGGTGACGCGTTGGAGCTTGGTCTTTTTGGATCTCAGAGCCCGCAAAAAACAGGTGTAAAAGTAAATACTTGTTTTTCACGCAACGCACTACCTGTAGTGTCTTGTATTCACCCTACACACTAGGTATAGTGCCTAGACTCACATTCAGCCAAACGAAGTTGGCGGCAAAAGTAGCAAAAAATACCCACAATTCAGCATGCATTTGACCCTGAAAATTTAGAGAAGCCAGCCAGCGGCAGTCGCATTTACGATTTTGAATACGACTGCAGAGCGTGGCACCCCCGTCCGTCATCCCCCCCAACAGAGAAACCCATGCAAACAGCACAATTTCCAGTGCCCGGTGCGTCCAGCATTCAGTCAGACAGCCCCCTGGCTGAAGCTGGCGGCCACACAAATGCTAATAGCCAAGTCAACGCTTTCAACCATTACCAGATCATTCGCCGTACCGGCGCTGTAGTTCCTTTTGCGCCGAACAAGATTGCGGTGGCCATGATGAAGGCCTTCCTGGCGGTGCATGGTACCCAAGGCGCTGCGTCAGCCAGCGTTCGCGAAACCGTTGACGAACTGACCCAGGCCGTCATGCGCGCGCTGATGCGCTCGCGGCCCGGCGGCGGCACCTTTCATATCGAGGATGTGCAAGACCAGGTTGAACTGGGCCTGATGCGCGGCGGTCACCATGAAATCGCGCGCGCCTACGTGTTGTACCGCGAAAAGCGCACCCGGGAACGTGCACGCCAGCCCCAGATTCCCGTCACGGAAGCGCCCGTATTGCACGTGATGGATGGTGGGCAGAAGGTTGTCCTGGACATTGGCAATCTGCAGGCCCTGATCAAGGCGTCCTGCGCCAACCTGGGTACCGATATCAAGCCCGACCCGATCGTGCAGGAGACCATGCGCAATCTGTACGATGGCGTGCCGATTGACGAGGTCTACAAGGCGTCCATTCTGGCGGCCCGCACGCTGATCGAAAAAGATCCTGACTACACCTACGCAACCGCGCGCTTGCTGATGCACACCATTCGCCGGGAAGTGCTGGGTGAGGAAGTCAGCCAGGAAGACATGGACACACGCTATGCCGAGTATTTTCCAGCGTTTATTGCAAAAGGCGTCAAAAACGAACTGCTCGACGAAAAGCTGCAGCAGTTTGACCTGCCTCGCCTGGGTTCTGCGCTTAAACCCGAGCGTGATCTGAAATTTGACTACCTCGGCCTGCAGACCTTGTTTGACCGCTACTTCCTGCACGTACGCAAGCAGCGCATCGAGCTGCCACAGGCTTTTTTCATGCGCGTGGCAATGGGCCTGTCGCTCAACGAAATCAACCGTGAAGAGCGGGCGATCGAGTTCTACGAAATCCTGTCGTCGTTCGATTTCATGTCGAGCACGCCGACGCTGTTTAATGCCGGCACCTTACGCTCGCAGCTGTCGTCCTGCTACCTCACAACGGTCGCTGACGATCTGGGCGGGATCTACGACGCCATCAAGGAAAACGCGCTGCTGTCGAAATTTGCCGGTGGGCTGGGCAACGACTGGACGCCGGTGCGCGCGCTGGGCGCTCACATCAAGGGTACCAATGGCGAATCACAGGGGGTGGTGCCCTTTCTCAAAGTTGTCAATGACACCGCCGTTGCCGTCAATCAGGGCGGCAAGCGCAAGGGCGCCGTTTGCGCTTACCTGGAAACCTGGCACCTTGATATTGAAGAATTTCTGGAGTTGCGCAAGAACACCGGTGACGACCGTCGCCGCACGCATGACATGAACACCGCCAACTGGATCCCCGACCTCTTCATGCGTCGCGTGATGGAAAAGGGCTCGTGGACGCTGTTCTCGCCCAACGACACCCCGGACCTGCACGACAAGTTCGGCAGAGAATTCGAGAAGATTTACACCGCCTATGAAGCCAAGGCCGCTCGAGGCGAACTCAAGCCTTCGCGCACCCTGCAGGCGACAGACATGTGGCGCAAGATGCTCTCGATGCTGTTTGAAACCGGCCACCCGTGGATCACCTTCAAGGATGTTTGCAATATCCGTTCACCCCAGCAGCATGTTGGCGTCGTCCATTCATCGAACCTGTGTACCGAGATCACGCTCAACACCAGTGACACAGAAACCGCCGTCTGCAACCTTGGCTCAATCAATCTGGTTCAGCACTTGAAAGACGGTGCGGTTGACCACGACAAACTGAAGAAAACCATCACCACGGCCATGCGCATGCTGGACAACGTGATCGACATCAACTACTACGCGGTCAAGAAAGCACGCGACTCCAATATGCGCCACCGCCCCGTCGGTCTGGGCATCATGGGTTTCCAGGACTGCCTCTACGAGTTGCGCGTTCCCTACGCCTCGCAAGCGGCCGTGGAGTTTGCAGACAAGTCGATGGAAGCCGTCTGCTATCACGCCTACTGGGCCTCGACTGAACTTGCCCGCGAACGGGGCCGGTACGCGAGCTACAAGGGCTCACTCTGGGACAAAGGCGTCTTGCCGCTGGATACGCTGGACATGCTGCTGCAAGAGCGTGGCGGCTATGTGGAAGTTGACCGGTCGACCACACTTGACTGGGACGCCCTGCGCAGCAAGATCGCCCAGGACGGCATGCGCAATTCAAATTGCGTCGCCATTGCACCGACCGCCACGATATCCAACATCATCGGGGTTGACGCCTGTATCGAGCCCTGTTTTGGCAATCTGTCGGTCAAGTCCAACCTGTCGGGTGAATTCACCGTCATCAACCATTACCTGGTGCGCGACCTGAAGCGTCTGGGCTTGTGGGACGACGTGATGGTGGTGGATTTGAAACATTTTGACGGATCGCTTCGCCCGATTGACCGAGTGCCGCAAGACGTCAAGGCGTTGTATGCCACAGCCTTTGAAGTAGAAACGTCCTGGATCGTCGAAGCCGCCGCGCGTCGCCAGAAATGGATTGACCAGGCGCAGTCACTGAACATTTATATGGCCGGCGCGTCTGGAAAAAAACTCGACGACACCTACAAGCTGGCTTGGCTGCGCGGACTGAAAACTACCTACTACCTGCGCACCATGGGCGCCACGCACGCCGAGAAGTCCACGGTGAAAGCCGGCAAGATGAACTCGGTTTCGTCCGGTGTATCCGTCGGCGGCATGAGCGCGCTCGAGGCTGCTGCTGTTGCAGCGCAAGCGCAGATGAATACGTCGCCTGCTACTGATATCAAGTTCTGCGCAATCGACGATCCAGGCTGCGAAGCCTGTCAATAAATCGAAGCAGCATGATTCAAATTGCGCTTGCCATACGACAACTAAACGACGCGACACGACGCAATTGAGCAACACTAAATTACAGCGACGCGAATGAACACTTTTCATTTTGTGTCACTGCTTTCATAATCCCGAAGTATTGGAAATACATATGTTGACCTGGGACGAAGAAGTCAAACCATCCTTGCAAAAATCACAGAGCAGCGGCTCACTGAATAGCCGTTCGATGGAAACTCCGCCTCTTTTTTCTGCCCAGTCTCAGCCGCAAGTGCGCATGCTGGACGACGGCGCCTTTCAGGTACCTGCATCAACCCTCCCTGAATCAGAGAAAGCATCGGCTCCTGTTTCGATAGCAGCCAAAGATGCAACTCTTATTCCTCCGCTAGCCAAGCGTGTCAAGGCCTCCGACAAACGCATCATCAATGGTCAGACCGACGTTAACCAGTTGGTGCCTTTCAAGTACAAATGGGCGTGGGAAAAATACCTGGCCACCTGCGCCAACCACTGGATGCCGCAGGAAGTCAACATGACGCGCGACATTGCACTGTGGAAAGACCCGAATGGTCTGACAGAAGACGAGCGTCGTCTGGTCAAACGCAATCTGGGATTCTTTGTCACGGCCGACTCGCTGGCAGCGAACAACATCGTGCTGGGAACCTATCGCCACATCACGGCGCCGGAATGCCGCCAGTTTCTGCTGCGCCAGGCTTTTGAGGAAGCGATTCACACCCACGCCTATCAGTACATCACTGAATCGCTTGGCCTGGATGAAGCGGAAATCTTTAACGCCTACAACGAAGTCCAGTCAATCCGCGACAAGGACCAGTTCCTGATTCCGTTCATTGAAGTGATTTCCGATCCGCACTTCAAGACCGGCACGCCCGAGTCCGACCAGACGCTGCTCAAGTCATTGATCGTCTTTGCGTGTCTGATGGAGGGGCTGTTTTTCTATGTTGGTTTCACGCAGATTCTTGCGTTGGGCCGCCAGAACAAGATGACGGGTGCCGCAGAGCAGTACCAGTACATCCTGCGCGACGAATCGATGCATTGCAATTTCGGCATCGATCTGATCAACCAGCTCAAGCTGGAAAATCCGCATCTCTGGACTGCAGGGTTCAAAGCAGAGATCAAGGCCTTGTTCATGAAAGCGGTCGAACTGGAGTATCGCTATGCCGAAGACACCATGCCGCGTGGCGTGCTCGGTCTCAATGCTTCGATGTTCAAAGGCTATCTGCGCTATATCGCCAATCGACGCGCAACGCAAATTGGACTTGAAACTCTTTTCCCTAACGAAGAAAATCCATTTCCATGGATGAGCGAGATGATTGATTTGAAGAAGGAACGCAACTTCTTTGAAACCCGCGTGATTGAATACCAGTCGGGTGGCGCTCTTTCCTGGGATTGAGTGAGACAAGATTCACACAAAACAACAATGATTTTTAGAAATTCAATGACCAGCGACTGCACCGAAGAGTGCGCACTGATCGTTGTTCCTGTGTTCGCGGCGCTGGGCCCGGTTAACCGGTTGCCCAACGCCATGAATCGCTTTGCGTACTCCCAACGCGAAGTGCTCTTTGCAATGTGATCAAGGAGAAAACTATGGCAACTGCGAAAAAACCAGCAGCTAAAAAAGCTGCACCAAAGAAAGCACCGGCTAAAAAAGTAGCGGCAAAAAAGGCTCCAGCGAAAAAGGCTCCGGCCAAAAAAGCGCCAGCTAAAAAAGTAGCGGTAAAAAAAGTCGCTACGAAAAAAGCGCCGGCTAAAAAAGTAGCAGCAAAAAAAGTAGCGGCCAAAAAGCCGGTTGCTAAAAAAGCTGCCGCGAAAAAGCCTGCTGCCAAGAAGGTAGCAAAAAAGCCGGCGGCGAAGAAAGCCGCTGCGAAAAAGCCTGCAGCCAAGAAAGCCGCGAAAAAACCCGCTGCGAAGAAAGCCGCGAAGAAACCCGCTGCCAAAGCACCTTCCGTAGCAGCTGCTCCGGCAGCTCAGACGACTCTGAACCCGCAAGCTGCCTGGCCGTTTCCAACAGCCAGCAAGCCGTAAGCAGTCAGATCTTTGTGCTTGAAGCCCGACATCGAAAGGTGTTGGGCTTTTTTATTGCCTCGGCCGAATCGCCTTCGATTTTTACTAATGCTACTAAATTAATAGCTTCTTCCGCACGTCTTTCCTGGGCTAAACGCCTATTTAGCTTAAACTTAATGTGTAATTTTGCCCACCTCGGCTGGCGATCTTGTGGGCACCGACTCGGTTGCCCAACGCTGCGCAGCGGCCCAAGGACCAGCCTTGCTCCAGTCCGAAAAGCAGCGCTCCGCGAAACGCGTCACCGCAACCGGTCGGGTCAACGACCGCTTCGGCCTTGACGGGAGGCACCAGCGTTTTCTCGCCGTCCACCCACACCTCGCAACCTTTCGCACCCAGCGTCACCACCAGGCCCTGCACCAGGCGGGATATCTCCGCACAACTCAGGCCGGTGCGGTCGCAAAGCATTTTGGCTTCGTAGTCATTGACAGTCACCCACGTAGCCATCTCGACAAAGTGCGCGAGCTCTTTTCCGTCGAACATGGGCAACCCCTGACCCGGGTCAAAAACGAAAGGAATCCCGGCCGCCTTGAACTGCTCGGAATGTTGAAGCATGGCATCGCGTCCATCCGGCGAAATGATGCCAAGCTTGATATCGTTGCGCGGCTCGATCTTCGTGATGTGCGCCTGCATCATCGCGCCGGGGTGAAAGGCGGTGATCTGGTTGTTGTCGCGGTCGGTCATGATCATGGCCTGCGCCGTGTAAGCGTCATCGACTTCGCGGACAAACTCACAACCAATGCCGAGTTTTTTCAGGCGCTCTACATACTCGGCGCCGTCACTTCCGACCGTTGCCATGGGCAGCGGCGTACCCCCGAGCTGCTGCAAGGCGTAAGCAATGTTGCCGGCACAGCCGCCAAATTCCCGGCGCAGCGCTGGCACCAGAAACGACACATTGAGAATATGCAGCTGGGTCGGAAGGATCTGCTCGGAGAAGCGACCTTCAAAACTCATGATGGTGTCAAAGGCCAGGGAGCCACAAATTACAGCAGGCATTCAGTTCTCGATTCATTCAAGGGTAAAAAGCAAGGACACGGTAACCGGCCACACGCAAGGAATTTGCACTGGCGGACAAAACAGGCGCGTTGGGACCCGCTGCGGTGACAGCGCGGCCCGCATCGCCGCTGACGACGCGCAGGCTGACAACCCCCGCGACTTCAGCGCGCGGCCCCAACAGACCCGTGTCCGCGCCAAATTGCGCTGGCAACAACACCCGGCGAATCAATGCCTGGTCTTGCGTATCGGTCAGTGTGAGTTCAAGCGCTGGCATCTCCAGCGGAACGCTGCCGATATTTTTCAGAACGAAGCTCAGTCGATAAGCGTCTGGCGCAATTTTGTTGAAGGTGGAGCTGTCGATAACCAGCGATTCAACACGCCGAGGCGGCTCAATCTGACAACCCAAGGCATCGCAGAGCAGGTGTAGCGCAGCGTCGAGCCGTGGCTCTGAAGCCGCCAGACTGTCTTTTTGCTGCAGCACCCACTGCAACCCCAACAGCAACGCAAGTACCAGTGAAAAACCCGTCAACATGCCCCGCACCAGCGGTTTTTTCCAGAAGTCTCTGCGCTCCGCATCACGCACAAAAGAGACCTCGTTTTCTGTCTTGGCGGTCGGCTGCTGCAAAGCAACGGACTCTTCTTCAAACCCGGCGTCAGACACTGTGACTTTGCGCACCAGATCCAGACGGCGCGGTGGCTCGTCGGCCACAGGAACGTCCTCGGCCAGCCCCACAAAACCAGATGGCGCGCGTGTCAGACCTTTGCTACTACCGAGCGCCAGAAAAACGGTGACGGCGCCATCTTCCTGCAACTGACGCTTTTGCAGCGCCTCTTTCCAGCTTGCCGGGTCAAAATCTGCAGCGCTGTCGGCGGCATCGCTAACCGGCACCGGCGCAGCATCAGCATGTGCGCGCTTGCCTGACCCCCAGCGGGAAAAAGGCCACGCGCGCCCGGCCTGCGGACCGACTGTTTTTTGATCCTCCGCATCGTCTGCCGCAGCGGTCGCGTCTGCAGCCTTTGCGGTCGGGTTGGTTTCTTCAAGGGCAATTGCAGCGTCAGGCGCCGCTGGCAACGCTGCCTTGGCTGGCGCACTGACGACCAAGTCTGCGGATGGCTTGGCTACGATGAAGGATGCCTCTGTGGAAGCCTCACGCGGCAGCAGGGTTTTGGACGCATCAAAAACTTCCGCGCAGTGTCCGCATCGAACCCAGCCCTGAGAGACTTTGAGCTGGTCGGTCACGACTTTGAACATCGTGCCGCAGGCTGGGCAGCGGGTAATGAGGCTCATCTAGCGCCGTATTGTAGAGTCCACCCGCGACGCGCCATCAGAAGTAAACGCCGGGCTTGCACCAGTTTCAGAAGCGGGCCGTCATCAAAATCCAGCCGTCTTCAGAGTCATGCACGCCAAGCGTGCAGTACGGTGCGTAAGCGGCTTTAAGTTCGTCAGCCTGACGCTCCAAAATACCTGCAAGTACAAGGTGACCTCCCGGCGCGACGTGGGCGCAGAGCAGCGGCGAGAGTACCTTCAATGGCGTCGCCAAAATATTGGCCAGCACCGTCTGATACGCGCCTGCCGCCATGTCGGGAAGGCCGGCGTTGAGCTTGACATGATTGGCTTCGGCATTGGCCTTGGTCGATTGAACGGCGGCCTCATCAATGTCCACTGCATCGATATCCACAGCGCCAAACTTCGCCGCGCCAATCGCCAGAATGCCCGAGCCACAGCCGTAGTCGAGAACCCGTTGCAGCGAACCAGGGGCACTGCCACTGATCCATCGCAAACACATGCGTGTGGTCGGATGCGTACCGGTCCCGAACGCCAAACCCGGGTCCAGCCGAATGACCGTCGCTGCCTGCGCGGGCGGCTCATGCCAGGTGGGAACAATCCAGAACGTCGGCGTGATCTCTACCGGTGTAAATTGCGACTGCGTCAGCCGTACCCAGTCCTGGTCAGGCACAGCTTGTACGGCGACCAGCTGGCAGTCGGTGAAAAAATCCTGAGCAGCCAGAACCACGGCCGCATCACACGCCAGCGCTTCGGAAGCAAACAGCGAGACCACGCGCGAACGCTCCCAGCCGGGCTTGGGCGGCGGCATGCCGGGCTCGCCAAAAAGAGCCTGCTCGGCGGGTGTCTGCGCGTCGGCATCTTCCACCGACACGCTGAGCGCATCGAGCGCATCCAGCGCGTCGCTGAGCGCCTCGACCGAATCGACAGGCGCCAGCAGGATCAGTTCAAACATCGTCTCGCCTTGTAGATAGCTTGAACTGCTGGATGGCCAGGCAGTCCTTACAGGCAGGGGCCGCGGGACCAGCTTCGCCGGACCGCAGGCGCAGCGGCCCCCTCGGGGGGCAGGAAGCGAAACGCAGTGCGCAACCGTGAGGGCTCATCTTGCCCGCTTCGACAGCCACTCTTCCAGGTAATGGATGTTGGTGCCGCCATCCATGAACTTGGCATCAACCATCAGTTCGCGGTGCAGCGGAATGTTGGTGTTGATGCCTTCGACGACTGTCTCTGCAAGCGCCGTACTCATGCGCGCCAGCGCCTGCGCGCGCGTGTCGCCGTGAACAATGATTTTGCCGATCATCGAGTCATAGTTGGGCGGCACGAAGTAGTTGGCATAAATGTGCGAATCCACCCGCACGCCGGGGCCGCCCGGCGTGTGCCAGGTCGTGATGCGTCCGGGTGACGGAATGAATTTGTAGGCGTCTTCAGCATTGATACGGCATTCAATTGAATGGCCCTTGAGCTGGATATCACGCTGCGCGAAGGGTAACTTTTCACCGGCCGCAACCATGATCTGCGTGCGCACAATGTCAATGCCGGTGATCCACTCGGTCACCGGGTGCTCGACCTGCACGCGGGTGTTCATTTCGATGAAATAGAACTCGCCGTTTTCAAAAAGAAACTCGAATGTGCCAGCACCCCGGTAACCAATCTTTTTGACCGCCGCCACGCAACGCTCGCCGATGCGCTCGATCAGCTTGCGCGGAATGCCAGGCGCCGGCGCTTCCTCGATCACTTTTTGATGCCGCCGCTGCATGGAGCAATCGCGCTCGCCCAGCCAGACGGCGTTTTTATATTGGTCGGCCAGAATCTGGATTTCGATGTGCCGCGGGTTCTGCAGGAATTTCTCCATGTAGACTTCGGGGTTGCCGAACGCCGCGCCGGCTTCGGCCTTGGTCGTCTGTACCGCGTGCAGCAGCGCCGCTTCGGTATGGACCACGCGCATGCCCCGGCCGCCGCCGCCGCCAGCGGCCTTGATGATGACCGGGTAGCCAACCTGTTTGGCCGTGCGCTTGATGATGACCGGGTCATCGGGCAGCGCGCCCTCCGAACCTGGCACGCAGGGCACGCCGGCCTTGATCATGGTCTGTTTGGCCGACACCTTGTCGCCCATGATGCGAATCGATTCCGGGCTCGGACCGATGAACTTGAAGCCGCTTTTCTCAACCCGTTCGGCGAAATCGGCGTTCTCGCTCAAAAAGCCATAGCCAGGGTGAATCGCCTCTGCATCTGTGACTTCCGCCGCCGAAATGATGGCGGGCATATTCAGGTAACTGAGCGCGGAAGGCGCCGGCCCGATGCACACCGACTCATCGGCCAGCTTGATGTATTTGGCTTCTCGGTCAGCTTCTGAATAGACCATCACGGCCTTGACGCCCAGCTCCCGGCAGGCGCGCTGAATGCGCAAAGCAATCTCACCCCGATTGGCGATCAGTATTTTTTTAAACATGCGTGCTATTGCCCCGTCTGGCTGTTTGGTCAAAGCGGCAAGATTGCCGCTTACTCAATCGTGAAAAGGGGCTGCCCGTACTCCACCGCCTGGCCGTTTTCAGCCAGTATTTTTGTCACAGTGCCAGATTTGTCGGCCTCGATTTCATTGAGGATTTTCATCGCCTCAATGATGCAGATGGTCTCCCCTTCCCTGACGACACTGCCAAGCTCGACAAAAGCTTTCGCGCCAGGGCTGGCCGAGCGATAGAAAGTGCCGACCATCGGCGACTTGACCGCATGGCCTATAGCCATCGGCTCTGCAGCAGCAACGGCGGGCGCAGCAGCAGCTGCAACAGGCGCGGGTGCAGGCAGGGGTACAGGCGCGGGCGCATACTGAACCAGCGCCGGTGCAAGCCCCGCTTTGACGATGCGAACCTTGCCTTCGGCGCTGGTGATTTCAAGTTCAGACACATTGGACTCAGAAACCAGGTCGATCAGCGTCTTCAGTTTTCTTAAATCCATGGGGTCTCCGACGGGGGTTGGGGCTGGTGCGCAAGCAGCGCACAGCATTCGGTGGGTGACAAGTCCATCCCTGGAACCCAGTCGTGCATTTTTGTATTTTTTGTCATTTCTGAAGTAATTGCAGCTTAATCGGGCTTAAATCTTTTAATTCACGCCAACTCGCCTCTTATTGCTACAAACTCGCGCTCAGGCCAGCGACTAAAAACGCAGAGTGTACCCGAACGCAACATGCAATCTTTGCTGAACCCGCTATTTAAGCTGAGCCCACAAAGCAAGTTCTTCAGCCGTCACCTTGCCGGTTTTGCGATGCAGTAATTGGCCTGATGCGCCCAATACGACAGAAAACGGCAAACCACCTGACAGATTACCGAAAGACTTGCTTAACTCGGTACCGCCAAAGCCCGCCATCCCGACTGGAAAGCTCAGTGGTTTCGCTTGCAGCCATTTTCGCACAGCACTGGGCTGATCCACCGCCAAACCCAGAAGTTGCCAGCCCTTGCTCTTGTTTGCCTGATAGAAGCTGTTCAATAACGGAAGTTCTTCTATGCATGGCGGACACCAGGTAGCCCAAAAGTTGACTAGCAGCGGCTTGCCACGAAAACTGCTCATCGGCAGTGGCGCGCCTTCCGGTGTGTCAAAACTCGACTTCCAGAATGCCGCGACAGCATCGTCGCCTCTGTCAGCATCCGCAACCGACGAGGCGGCAGCGCGATCAGCGTGCGGCCCGGACGCCAGATCATGTGGGCGGAACTTCCACCAGGCTGCGCCAACCCCAGCCAAACCGGCTGCTGCCGCCACGCCACCCATGGCGATTTTTCTGCGATTCACTTGTCACCTCCTGCAGTCATCAGCAGTTTTTTAACCGCGGCCAGGTCACCACGCGGTGGCCGCCCTTTTGAATCCGGCCGCAGTGCGCCGCGCAAATCATTGTGGTCATATACCAGCAGATGCACGCCCACGGTTTCATTGAGCGGCTTGCACACACTGCGCAGGCTCAGCGCCTCGACACTGCCTCCGGTAAACCCGGTGACGGTACGCGGCTCATAGGCCACGTTGTGCTCGATGAGCGCTATTTCGGCCGATTTCGGGTCGTCACAAAACAGTTGAATGTAAATATCAGACAGCCGCGTGGCGGTGCCGTGCCACACCGCGCCACCCAAATGGGGGCGAAACGGTGCCATGCGCTGCATCCACACCAGCGCCAGCGCGCGCAATGCGGCAAGTTCGACGGGCTGCGTGTCGGCGCAAAAGACCGAGATGTATTCGCGCACCGCGTCTTCCAGCTCGTCGTTGTCGGGCAAGCCAGTGCGCGCGGGCAAGGCCATCTGTTTGACTGCACGGCGCTTGGCCGGGCCATATTCAAGACCTTCTTCAACCACCATGGCAGCGGCGGTGGCGGCGATTTCAGTTTTAAGAGTGTGCAAGGGATGGGGTATCTGATCAATAGAGCTATGCGCTGGATTTCGTCAAGGCAGATGCGTTCTGCCGACCGTGCTTTTAGTTTATGCCTTTGCAGCTCCTTCATCAGCTGGGGCCGGGCGGGTCACTGCTTTTTACAGCCCCAGCAGAGTCACAAGACCAGCCGACATGCTATTTAAATGATAGCTACTTGCGCTCATATTACGCGGGCTACAGGCTGATTTCTCTTAATTTTTAGGGTTAATGCAGCCGTTTGCTGGTTTCAGGCAGTGTCCGTGCGTCTCTAAAATACGCCGCATGCACATACATATTCTGGGGATTTGCGGCACCTTCATGGGCGGCCTGGCGGCCCTCGCGCGTGAAGCGGGGCACAAGGTCACGGGTTGCGACGCGGGCGTTTATCCGCCGATGAGCGACCAGTTGCGCGCCCTGGGCATTGAGTTGATCGAAGGCTACAGCGCTGATCAAATTGCCCTGAAGCCGGACATGTTCGTGGTTGGCAATGTCGTGTCGCGAGCCCGGCTGCCTGACGGAAAACCGCGATATGCGTTGATGGAAGCCATCCTGAACGCTGGTGCGCCCTACACCAGCGGCCCCGAATGGCTGGCCGCGCATGTGTTGCAGGGCCGCCATGTGCTGGCCGTCGCGGGCACGCATGGCAAAACCACCACGACGGCGATGCTGGCGTGGATTCTGGAAAGCGCAGGTTTGGCACCGGGGTTTTTAGTCGGCGGCGTGCCACTCAATTTTGATGTGTCCGCCCGGCTCGGCGGCAGCAATAGAAGCGACGGAGAAGCCCTTCGATCCGTCAGGGCGAACGGGCCAGGCGAACGGGGCGCGCTCCCGTATTCGCCAGCAGGGGCCGCGGAACCGGCTTCGCCGGGCCGCAGGCGCAACGCCCCCTCGGGGGGCAGCGCAGTACGCGAAGCGACAAGCGTGGGGGCCACATTCGTTATCGAGGCCGATGAATACGACACCGCATTTTTCGATAAACGCAGCAAGTTCATCCATTACCGGCCGCGCACGCTGATTTTGAACAACCTCGAGTTCGACCACGCCGACATTTTTGATGACCTGGCCGCCATTGAGCGACAGTTTCACCACCTCGTGCGCACCGTGCCATCCGAAGGCCGCGTGATCAGCAATGCGGCCGAGACAGCGCTGCAGCGGGTGCTGGGCAAAGGTTGCTGGAGTGAATCTGTACTCTTCGGGAAAGACCCATTGGACAAGGGCTACTCAGCCAGAGGCGAGGCGAATGACTTCACCGTGCTGAAAGACGGTCAGCCGGTCGGGCAGGTGCGCTGGAGCCTCAGCGGCGTTCACAACCAGCTCAACGCACTGGCCGCCATCGCCGCAGCCGAACACGTCGGCGTGGCGCCCGAGCAGGCCACGCAGGCACTGGCGACGTTCCAGAACGTCAAGCGGCGCATGGAACTGCGCGGTGTGGTGCCGTACAAAAAATCAGGTTTGAGCGGCAACGTTACCGTGTATGACGACTTCGCCCACCATCCGACGGCGTTTCGCACCACACTTGACGGCCTGCGCCGCCAGCTCGATAGCGCCGGCCACACAACAGACCGCATCCTGGCCATCTTCGAGCCGCGCAGCAACACCATGAAACTCGGCAGCATGACCGCGCAACTGCCCTGGAGCCTGGAGCAGGCCGATCTGGCGTTTTGCCACGCAGGCGGGCTTGACTGGGACGCACGCGCCGCGCTGGCGCCCATGGGCCAGCGGGCGCAGGTGGCTGACAACCTTGATGCGCTGCTGGCGCAAGTCATGGCCGCGGTGCAACCCGGCGACCAGCTGGTCTGCATGAGTAATGGCGGGTTTGGCGGTATTCATGCGCGGCTGCTGGAGGCGCTTCGGAGCAACTGAATTGCTACATTTTTACTAGCTTTTTGCGCTCGTTTTATATGGGCTAGAGGGCTAAATCTCCAGTAAATTCAGCGTCTGATGCGGTGAGTCGTCAAGACAGCAATATCTGCTTGTTTGGCCTATAGCTTTGACATTGACAAATACAACACTTCTGTTTAGTATTTC
>JANPFZ010000122.1:0-2962 GCA_031423655.1 Polaromonas sp. | reverse complement strand
CTCCCGGCGTGGGCGTGGCGGTGAAGTGTGGGTTCGACTCCAGGTGCAGGTCAGAAAGGAGCTGAAGTTTCACCGCGCCGATTGTGCTTGAAACCGCTGCCTGTACCGATGTTGATGGTCATTCAGGCCTGCAGGCCTCGCAAATACTGTGCGGACAGATATAAATAACATAGCACTACGCGCTGCTGAACAGGCGCGTTCGTAGCCAGCCGTGCCGGGAAAGGCATGGCCGGTCATCAGCGTGTGGCGCCTGGCCTTCAAAACAGATGCCGGGCAACAGCCTGAACCAGCCGTGCGGTCTTGCACGCAAGACCGCGACGGTACTCGGACAGCCGCTTCAACCCTGGGCAAGTCAAGCGCGGGTGCGGCTGATCTAGTCCTTGGGCAATACAAACATCCGGCAACAAAAAATAATAGATTAATACATTTAAATACGTCTGTTACGAAAAGACATATATGTATCTATCAGTTTTTCAGATTTACAACCTTAACGCCATTTAAATTAGAGGTACTTTGTTTTGATAAACACTTTTAGAAGAGTGTTTGCTCACTTATTTTGTGAATCTTAACAAATGGGTCGGAAAAAAGTCTTTTTTTATTTGGTATTGGCCGAAAAAAGAACCGCCACGACACTGCATTTAGTGATTGACGCCCCGAAAAAAAGGACGCTCGTCACTGAAATTTGCCAACAGCCCAACGTTTCAGATGCTTTTTTACCCTTTTATGTAACAAAAAGATTTTGAGGGTGTATGGCTTCAAAACCGTGGCGGTTAATTTTGACGACTTTTTAGTAGCCATAGAAATCAAGGAGAAGGATGATGACCGATCAAGTCTTTAGTCATGCATTAAGCCGCAGGCAATCGCTAAAGCTGGGCGCTGCCACGACGGCCGGCACTCTGCTGTTGGGCGGCGAGCTGGCCCAGCCCGCTCAAGCGGCGGTCGCAACGGTGACCCCGCCGTTTACCACGCCCTTTGCTGTCAACCTGCCGGTTTACACGGCCAAGGTTCCGGTTTCTGGCCTCAGCCCGGCGCCGTCACAAACTTCCAACGTGAGTGGTGGGGAGTGTGGCCGGCCCTCACACCAGCGCGAGCCGGAGTTCACCAGCCAGAAGTTCTATGAAATGCGCACGAAAGAGGCCTGGCATTCGTTTCACCCCGAACTGCCAGTGCAGAAAATCTGGGGTTATGACGGCAGGTTGCCCGGCCCTACTTTTGTCGAACGCTACGGCGTGCCAATTACGGTCCGTATCTACAACGAGCTGCCAGCACAGTCGGTCGGCTTCGGCTCGCCGGAAATATCCACCCATCTTCATAACCTGCATTGCGGATCCGAAAGCGACGGCTTCACGGGCGACTATTACAGCCCCACCAAATATGGGCCCACCATGACCGCACCGGGGGCCTACAAAGATCATCATTACCCCAACTGCTACGCCGGTTATGACAACCCGCTTTATGCGGCCACCAAGGGCGACCCGCGCGAGGCGCTCGGCACGCTGTGGTACCACGACCATCGGCTCGATTTCACCGGCCCCAACGTCTACAAGGGCCTGACCGGGTTCTACCTGCTATTTGACGAAATCGACTCGGGCAATGAGCTGGACACCAACCCCAAAGCACTGCGCCTGCCCAGCGGTGTCGGCAAGTACGACATCCCCCTTGTGTTTCAGGACAAATTTTTCGATTCCAGTGGCTACCTGGCGTATGACCAGTTCAACGTGGACGGCATTCTGGGCAACAAGTTTTGCGTCAACGGCAAAGTACAGCCGAAGTTTTCAGTCGAGCGTCGCAAGTACCGCTTCCGTCTGCTCGACGGCGGCCCGTCCCGCGTCTATGAGTTTTACCTCACCGACGCAGCTGGCACCAATCTGAGCTTTACCCACATTTCCAACGACGGGAACCTGTTTCCCGCGCCGCTGACGACGAAAAAAGTCATGCTGGGAGCCGCCGAGCGGGGCGACATCGTGATTGACTTTTCTGCCTACCCGATTGGCACCAAGCTCTACATCGTCAACCGCATGATCCAGACCAACGGCCGCGGTCCTGATAACGGCCTCAGGGATGCCGAAGGACTGTTGCTCACCGCAGGAACCCAGCTGCTTCGCTTCGATGTCGACAGAAACCCGGCGACTCCAGACCAGAGCCGCGTGCCGGCCCTTCTGCGCGAGCTGCCCCCAATTGACCTCAGCGAGGTCGTGACCACACGCAACTTCACCTTTGGCCTGGCCAATGGGGGCTGGACGGTCAACGGCGCGCTGTTCGACGTGTCTGTCGCAACAGCTCAACCCAAGAAGGGCACAGCCGAGATATGGGTGTTGAAGGGCACAGGCCAATGGCACCACCCCATTCACATCCACTTTGAGGAGGGCCGCATTCTGTCGCGTAACGGCCAGCCGCCAGCGGCGCATGAAGCCGGCCGCAAGGATGTCTATCTATTGCAACCCAATGACGAGGTGCGTGTATTCCTGCGCTTCAGAGACTTCGAGGGCAAATACATGATGCATTGCCACAACCTCATCCATGAAGACCACGCCATGATGATTCGCTGGGACATCGTTCCCTAAGCACCGTCCATAGCGTAAGTCTGGTCATTTAACCCTTATCTGGAACACACATCATGAACACCAAACGAAATCTGCTTGGACTGATGAGCGGTGCCGCCCTGCTACCTCTGCTCACGTCACCTCGTGCGCTTCAGGCAAAGCCCCAGGGTCCTCAACTCAATACATTTCCGAATTTCATGCTTGAAACACACGACGGCAGAAAGGTCCGCTTCTACGACGACCTGCTGAAAAACAAGATCGTCGTCATCAATATGCTTTACACCTACTGCTCGGGCATCTGCCCCGCCAACACCAGCAATTTGCTGGAGGTGCAGAGCGCTCTGGGCAAACGGCTTGGCCGCGACATTTTTATGTACTCGCTGACCTTGCAGCCTGAATTCGACCGGCCGGAGGCGCTC
>JANPFZ010000121.1:0-3318 GCA_031423655.1 Polaromonas sp. | reverse complement strand
CTGAACAAAAAGCTCACCGGCATGTCGTTTCGCGTGCCGACGTCCGATGTGTCGGTGGTGGACCTGACGTGCGAGTTGAACAGGGAAGCGACGCTCAAGGAGATCTGCGCCGAGATGAAGGCGCAAAGCGAAGGCGCCCTGAAAGGCGTGCTTGGCTACACCGAAGACAAGGTCGTCGCCACCGACTTCCGCGGCGACACGCGCACCTCGATTTTTGACGCCGACGCGTCCATCGCGCTCGACGGCACCTTCGTGAAAATCGTCGCCTGGTACGACAACGAATGGGGCTACTCGAACAAGTGCCTGGAGATGGTGCGTGTGGTGGCGAAGTAATTTTCCGCTCGCTCGGCAAAAAGGCGCTTCAGGGCGCTTTTTTGACGCCTGATGTTTGCCGATCAACGCTCAAGTATCAATGAACCTGCTTAAGCTTCAGCCCGTCAATCCACAGGTGTGCGGTGTATACACCAGTGCAGGCGTACATGTCGGCAACCTCAAGCTGATCGGTGAAGTCTGGAAGTTCAAGGCCATCGGCATAGACGCTGGTGGGCATGTGGTTCCTGGCGGTGGGCCGTTGACCGGGCGGCACAACATGGTGTTTGCCGTGCTCGATGAAGCGGCCATCAGCACCGCGCTGATGGCAAGCTGACCGGCGCCTGCCGACCTGACTGGATACATGCCTCAGACGCTGGAGAACCGTCATTTCCGCAAAGTCGGGAATCCAGCGAGTAGCGGTGGAGAGAAGTGGTGGAGATGGCGGCGACGAAGCTGTCACGGCGTCTTTGGGGTGTTGCGAGGCAACCGCAGCGCAGGCGGCATCCGCACGCGGACGCGTGATGCAATCCCCCTTCAATGCCGACTGGTGCATCGTTCTATCAATAAAAAGTGCTTCCAGCCCAATAAGTACCTACGCGAGCAGCTAGCATAACTATAGCAATTCGGGTGATGCCCGAACCCGCCCGTATACTGAAATTCATGTATTCATTGCCCCGCACGGCCACCGCGCCGTTCTGTCCGTCTGAAGTCAAAGGCAGTGTGCTGGTTGACTCCGGTCTGCCATTCCACAAAAAACTGCTGCGCTTTGCCGGCCCGGGTTTGCTGGTGTCTGTCGGCTACATGGACCCGGGTAACTGGGCCACCGATATTGAGGCTGGATCGCGCTTCGGCTACGGCCTGCTGTTCGTGGTGCTGCTGGCCAGCCTGGCTGCGATGCTGCTGCAAACGCTTTGCGTGCGCCTTGGCGTCGTCGCGCAGAAAGATCTGGCCCGTGCCTGTCGCGAACGTTATTCGCCGCGTGTGAATCGGTTTTTGTGGCTGGGGGCCGAGCTGGCTATCGTCGCCACCGACCTGGCCGAAGTGCTGGGCAGTGCGCTCGGACTGCACCTGCTCTTCGGCATATCGATACCAGTGGGCATTGCGATCACCGCATTCGACACCGTGCTGGTGCTGGGCCTGCAGGGTGCAGGCTTCCGGCGTGTCGAGGCCATCGTGCTGGGGCTGGTCGCCACCATCGCCGGCTGTTTTGTGGTCGAGCTGGCGATGTCGCAGCCGAACTGGTTCGGCGTGGCGATGGGCCTGGTGCCCAGCCTGGAGCGGCTGCAGCAACCCGGCGCGCTGTACCTCGCTATTGGCATTGTGGGTGCCACCGTAATGCCGCACAACCTGTACCTGCATTCGTCCATCGTGCAGACGCGGCGCGTGTCCAATACCGACTCCGCCCGGAGCGAGGCCGTCAAACTCGCCACCATCGACACCGTTGCCTCGCTCACGCTGGCGCTTTTTGTCAACGCCGCCATCATGATTCTGGCGGCCAGCGCCTTTCACGGCAACGGCCACCGCGAGGTGGCCGACATTGCCGACGCGCACAAGTTGCTCGCCCCCATCGTCGGTAGCGCCCTCGCGGCAACACTCTTCGCCGTCGCCTTGCTCGCTTCGGGACAAAGCTCGACCTTCACCGGCACCATCGCCGGGCAGATCATCATGGACGGTTTTCTGGACCTGAAAATTCCGTGCTGGCAGCGTCGCCTGCTGACGCGTGGGCTGGCACTAGGCCCGGCTTTTCTGGGCGTGTGGTGGTTCGGTGACGGCGGCATCGGCAAGATGCTGGTGCTCAGCCAGGTGGTGCTGAGCTTTCAATTGCCGTTTGCGATGTGGCCCTTGATCCGCCTGACCAGCAGCGCCAACCTGATGGGCCCATTCGCCAACGGGCCGCTCGTCAAGCTCGCAGCCTGGGGCTTGTTCGGCCTCATCAGTTCGGCCAATGTGTGGCTCGTTACGTCTACTTTATCGGCGTTAATAAATGGCTGAAATATCTATTCACGATAAAAATTAAGCGGTTGATTTATAATAGATATTAGTAAAATATATCTATTCATTAAATTATTCATGGTCACCCTTGCCACGCCGGCTGAACAAGCGCTGCAGGTCTTGCGCCAGCGCGGCGGCGTCGCGACGGCGGCCGAGTTGCAGCAGGCGCTGCGCGTCAGTCAGCCGACGGTGTCGCGGCTGCTTGCGCCGCTGATCCAGTCCGGACAGGTTCAAAAAGTGGGTGCTGCGCGCTCGCAGCGTTATCTGCTGGCGCGTGTCGTGCCTGGGCTGGCAAGCACGGTGCCGGTGTCGCGCATTGATGCACACGGCCGACCGGCGCCGTTCGCCCGTCTACATGCTTTGCAGGGCGGCGCGTTTTGGGTTGATGAAGCCGACGGCCTGAGCCAGCGGCATGACGGCCTGCCCTGGTTTTTGAACGACATGCGGCCGCAGGGCTTCATGGGCCGCACCTTCGCGGCGGCGCACCCCGAGCTGGCTTTGGGCAGCGACCCGGCGCAGTGGAGCGACGACGACATGCTGCGCGCGCTGGCGCTTTTTGGTGATGATTTGCCGGGGAATTTGATCGTCGGCGAAGCGGCGTTTGCGCGCTTTCATTCGCTGCCTGCGCGCGCGTCGCGGGTGGATTCAAGCGCCGACTATCCGCGCCTGGCCGATGCCGCAATGCAGGGCGCGCTGCCCGGCTCATCAGCCGGTGGCGAGCAGCCCAAGTTTTGTACCATCACAGCGGGCCGGCCCGTGCTGGTCAAATTTTCTCCGCCGGGCGATGCACCGGCCGAGCAGCGCGTTCGGGATTTGCTGGTCTGCGAGCACCTCGCACTGCAAACGCTGGCGCAAGCGGGGGTGCCTGCAGCTCGCACGCAAATCATCTTCGCAGCGGGCCGCGTATTCCTCGAATCCGAACGCTTTGACCGCACGACACTGGGTCTTAATCCGGAAAATGCGTTAGGACCAAATCCGGAAAATGCGCTAGGGCGCATTGGCATGGTGTCGCTG
>JANPFZ010000120.1:0-1924 GCA_031423655.1 Polaromonas sp. | reverse complement strand
TTTCCCCCAGGGAAACGGAGGTCAGCGCCATGTCATCGATTCCCCAGACGCCTGCTCAGGCTGCGTCGTCTTCTCCCTCTGTGTACAGTGCCTATCAAGGCAACACCTATCTCTTTGGCGGCAACGCGCCCTATGTCGAAGAGATGTACGAAAACTACCTCTCCAACCCCGGCAGCGTGCCCGACACCTGGCGCGAGTACTTCGACGCCTTGCAGCACGTCGCGGCCAGTGATGGCAGCAACGCCAAGGATGTGCCGCATCTGCCCGTCATCAACGCGTTTGCCGAGCGCGCCAAGCAAGGCCAGACCAGGGTCGTGGTGGCCAGTGCAGATTCGGAGATGGGCCGCAAGCGCACGTCCGTGCAGCAGCTGATTGCTGCCTACCGCAACGTCGGCGCCCGCTGGGCTGATCTTGACCCGCTCAAGCGCGCCGAACGCGACCACATTCCCGAGCTGGATACTGCGTTTTACGGTCTGACCGACGCTGACCAGGAAACGGTGTTCAACACCAGCAATACCTTCTTCGGTAAAGAGACGATGAGCCTGCGCGAGTTGATGAACGCGCTGCGCGAGACCTATTGCGGCACGATTGGCGCCGAGTATATGTACGCAACAGACCAGATTCAGAAGCGCTGGTGGCAGCAAAAACTCGAAGGCATTCGCTGCAAGCCCAATTTCACCAGGGAAAAAAAGCTGCACATTCTTGACCGCTTGAGCGCGGCCGAGGGGCTTGAGCGCTTTTTGCACACCAAATACGTCGGGCAAAAACGCTTCTCGCTTGAAGGCGGCGAAAGCTTCATCGCCTGCATGGACGAGCTGATCCAGCAGGGCGGTATCAGGGGCGTGCAGGAAATCGTCATCGGCATGGCGCATCGTGGCCGGCTGAATGTGCTGGTCAATTCGCTAGGTAAAGTGCCTGCTGATCTGTTTGCCGAGTTCGATCACACCGCGCCGGAAGACCTGCCCAGCGGCGACGTCAAGTACCACCAGGGTTTCAGTTCTGACGTGACCACGCCGGGCGGCCCGGTGCATTTGACGCTGGCCTTCAACCCATCGCACCTGGAGATCGTCAACCCGGTGGTTGAAGGCTCGGTGCGCGCCCGCATGGACCGGCGCGCCGACCCGAAAGGCCTGCAGGTCTTGCCGGTGCTGGTGCATGGTGACGCTGCTTTTGCGGGCCAGGGCGTGGTGATGGAAACGCTGGCGCTGGCTGAAACGCGTGGCTATTTCACCGGCGGCACCGTTCACATCGTCATCAACAACCAGATTGGCTTTACCACCAGCGACCCGCGCGACAGCCGCTCCACGCTGTATTGCACCGACGTCGTCAAGATGATCGAGGCGCCGGTGCTGCACGTCAATGGCGATGACCCGGAAGCAGTGGTGCTGGCAACGCAGCTGGCGCTTGAGTTCAGAATGGAATTCCACAAAGACGTCGTTGTCGACATCATCTGCTTTCGCAAATTGGGCCACAACGAGCAGGACACGCCAGCACTGACGCAGCCGCTGATGTACAAAAAAATTGCCCAGCACCCTGGCACCCGACGCCTTTACTCCGATAAATTATCAGCGCAGGGCATGGGCGAGACGCTGGGCGACGACATGGTCAAAGCCACGCGTGCCGCGCTCGACGCTGGCAAGAGCACATTTGATCCGGTACTGACCAACTTCAAAAGCAAGTACGCGGTGGACTGGATACCTTATCTGGGCAAGAAGTGGACGGATGCGGGCGACACCGCCGTTCCCATGGCCGAGTGGAAGCGCCTGGCCGAAAAAATCACGACGATTCCGGCGACCGTCACGCCTCACAACCTGGTTAAAAAGGTGTACGACGACCGCGCAGCCATGGGCCGTGGCGATATTCCGGTGGACTGGGGCATGGGCGAGCACATGGCGTTTGCCTCGCTGGTGGCCAGTGGCTACCC
>JANPFZ010000119.1:0-1934 GCA_031423655.1 Polaromonas sp. | reverse complement strand
TGCTGACGCCCAAGAGCAGCAAGTTGTTCATCACGCTGAAGGAAATTCGTTTGTCTGGCGACAATGGCTATGTTCACACCGTAGAGACGACACTTACCGACGGTGACCGGTCGCTGATGACGCTGGGCCGGCCTCTTGTGTTGTCAACGCCTTAATTCTAATATCCTGCCGCGGTTGTTCTAATTTATCTGACGGTTTATTTACCCCGCTTCTTTGCCCGCCACAAAAGCGACCAGTGCCGCAACTTCCTGCGGCGTGCCTGTCCGCTTCATCGGCACCATGCGCGCTATGGTTTCAGCATCAAACAGGCCCGCGATCATCGGCGATTCGATGATGCCCGGCGCGACCACATTGACCGTCACGCCCCGGCTGGCCACTTCTTGCGCCAGTGACTTGGTGGCGCCATGCAGGGCCGCTTTGGCAGCTGCGTAATTGACCTGTCCGCGATTGCCCGCAATGGCTGCCACCGATGAAATATTGATGATTCGTCCATAACGGGTGCGCAGCATCGGCAGCATCAGCGGCTGCGTGACGTTGAAAAAGCCGTTGAGTGACACGTCAATGACGCTGTTCCACTGCGCTGAACTCATGCCGGCAAAAACGGCATCGTCATGAATGCCTGCACAGTTGACGATCACCTGAAATGCTTTTTCTTCCGCCAGATCCTCCAGTACGCGTCTGGTGGCGTCGGCGTCAGTCACGTCAAACTGCAGTGCCCTGGCCGCGCCACCGCTGCCGATGATTTTCTGCGCCAGCGCCTGCGCCGCTTCCATCGCGCTGTTGGCGTGGATAAAAACCTCCAGGTCGTCGGCAGCCAGAGCTTCGCATATTACGGAGCCCAAAGCTCCACTACCGCCGGTCACCAAGGCTCTTTTTTTCTCAGTCATGAAATGCTTTCAATTGGGCGCGGGCATCAGGATGACCGTAGCTTTGCCTTCGAGCAAATTGCGGCCAGCAGCAGCCACCGTGAATGAATACACCATGCTGTTTTCATCACCCATGAGTTGAGTCGTGTTGATTTCAAGATCAGCTTCAATGTCGTCAAGCCGATTGACCTTGAGATCAAGCGAACGCACGCCAGCCAGTCGGCCGCCACGCGGCGGCTTGTCAGTTTGGCCAGAGATAAGCGTGCCGTGAATCGCCATCGCCTGGGCGGCATACTCCACTCCGCAAACCGAGTGCAGCAGGCCGTTTTCACGCAGCGGGTTGGTGACGAGGCGATGAGAAGTCGCCCTGCAGGTGATGCTTTGGGGGTCGTACTGCGTCACGACGGCCAGCAGGCACATGTCGCCCTGGTGCGGTATCAGCCGGGCGATCTGGGCTGCGTCCAGCTTGAAAAGTTCATCGGCGGCGGCCAAAACTAGTCTCCCACCCTGACCAACAGTTGCTGGTTGTCGAACAAGTCCAGCACGATCTCAACATTCTTCTGCCCACAAGCGATGGCCTGCAACAGGGGCAAACAGCGCGCGGCGGGTACGTTGGTTCGCAGCGCTTCAAGCCTAGCGTCGCGCATCGCGCTGGGCTGACCTTTGCCCAGGCTGATCTGAATGGTAGCTACCGTGGCGCTCGTTGGCTGCGGGTTGATCACCAGCGCTACCCCCATGCTGTGGGCGATGGGACGTACGGCACGCAGCGGTTCAGGGTAGGGTGTGTCGTAGGCGATTAATAGAACAGGCGCTTTGGCACTGATTGCTTGCGTCGCCGCCTCGAGCAAACCGGTGGAAAAGCTCCCGTCGAAGGCGCACAGGCTGGTGCTGGCGGGTCGGGCTTTCAAAGCGATGCCCCAGTAACCCGAAGGTGCGTTGTGTACCGAATTGGTAAATCGGGTGGGCGAAATCAGCCGGTCCGAAGACGCCAGTGCTTCGCAAATGATGTGGCAGTTGTCGCCGTCGCCACCAGACGAGCTGAATACCGATAACAGCTGGCTGGCGTCG
>JANPFZ010000118.1:0-2678 GCA_031423655.1 Polaromonas sp. | reverse complement strand
CCTGTCGAAGGGTCTGCGTCAAGTCTCCCCAGCCGTAGGCGTGCAATACCGCCGCGTCGAGTTCGTCGTGCAGCTCTTTCAGCACACCGACCAGGCCCTGCGTGTGGATGGTTTTTTCTTTGGCGGTGAGTTCGCGTTCGGCCCGCAGCGCTTCCAGCACGTTGTACATCCCGGTCAGCGTCAGGCCAGGGTGGGCGGCCTGCTGGTTGGCTTTGGAGCCGCGTGCGTCAAGCACGCGGCGGCGGTGGGCGTCGATTTGTTCGGCGAGTTGGGCGATGCGGGTGCGCAGCGCGGGCGTGAGGCCGGTGTCTTGGTCGGGGAAGGGGAAGGTTTCGAAGCAGCGGGATTTGTTGTAGCGCGGTCGGTCTTCCAGCGTGCCGCCTTGGGCAAGCGCCCACGCCACATGCACGAAGCTCGATAGCACGCCGAGGTCAAATGCGTCTTTGCTGGCAATTGCGACCAGCATGTTGTCGGGCAGGATGCTCGCATCTACAAACTGAAAAGTCCGATGCTTGGCGGTTTCGACCGTTGCGATGTAGCGGGACAGCCCGGCGAGCTGCTTGCGCAGTTTGGGATTGGTTTCGCCGAACAACCACCAGTTATCGCGGCGGCCTGCGCGATTGTTCTGTTCACGCTCGGGCTTCACGCGTTCAAGCAAGTGCTGGTACACCGCTGGAAACTGCGTTCGCAATTGCTCGGCAGTCAGGCCAAAAGCGTCGATGACTTTCACACCGCGTGGCGTGTCCGTCAGGTCGCGGCCGTTGCGGTATTCGCGGATGATTTTGTGTTCCGGCTGGCCCTCACCCCTGCCCTCTCCCGGGGGGAGAGGGAGTAAGAGCGTGGCTTCCTCGGGGGTGACGATGAAGCCTGCGCCGAAGAGTTGTACGCCGCGATTGCTGAGGTTTTCGTTGGCTTGCAAGGCTGCGGCAGATGCGACGTGCGCACCAACGCTCAAGTCGGCGTGAATCAGTCCGTGGTTCTCCAGCAGCGTGACTGTGACTTCGCCGAACTCGCCGGTGGTTTCATGCGTGACGGTTAGCAGGCGGGCGGGGATGGCTTCGACAGGGCCTGTCCTGAGCTTGTCGAAGGGCTCAGCCCGAACGGAGGGGGGAGAAGACGCGGAGGAGGGAGATAAGGACGGAGATGGGGACGGAGAAGTGGACGTGCGAGAGGAAGAGGAATTCGCTCCTACCGTCATCGCAATGCGCACTGCTGCGCCATTGGCGCTGTCCACCCACGGGTGATCGGGTATGGCGAATGTCATCGCCACGCCTTTGTCGAGCGCGACCTGCACGACGCGGCGGTTGAAGGTCTGGCGCAGGCTGTTGGTGGTGATCAAGCCGAAGCTGCGGGCCGAACCTGCAAGCACCAGCGACGCCGCACGGCTCCACCAGTGCATCACGAAGTCGGCGCTTTCGGGCACCTCTTTCCACACGCTTCGCAGCGCCTCGACATAGCCATCGCCCAGCGCCGCGCGCATGGTGCTGGCGCCAATAAAAGGCGGGTTGCCAACAATGAAATCTTCCTTCGGCCACGTCGCCTGCGCAGGCTTAATGTACTTCCACTGCGGCACCAGCGCCGCTTCATCCGGCACCAGCGCGCCTGTGACGGGATGCGTTTTGAATGTCTTGCCGTCCCAGCGGCTGAGCAACTGTCCGTCGTCGTCATACGCCAGGTCAGTGTCATCCCAGGCCAGCACGGCGTCGCGGTGTTCGATGTTGCCGTAGTCGTGCACCACCGGCTCGGCCACGGCCTTGTTGCCGCGGGTGCGGATGTGCCACTGCAGGTAACCGATCCACAGCACCAGCTCGGCCAGCGCGGCGGCGCGTTCGTTGATCTCTATGCCCAGCAATTGCTGCGGCGTGACGGTTTCGCCTTCGAGGCCGAGCATGCTCTGGGTTTCACCCATCGCCTCCAGCTGGTTCATCACCTCGCCTTCCAGGCGCTTCAAATGCTCGAGCGTCACGTACAAAAAATTGCCGCTGCCGCACGCCGGGTCGAGCACGCGCAGTGTGCAAAGCTGGTGGTGAAATTTGCGAATCTCGCCGCGCGCTTCATCCATCTTCTGGCTGTGCGCCTTGCCCGACAGCCCGGCGGCCTCAGCGGCCAGCAACACGGCTGCCGCCTGTGCGTTGTCCCAGTCCGCCCGCAGCGGTTCGACCACGGTGGGCAGCACCAGCCGCTCGACATAGGCGCGCGGCGTGTAGTGCGCGCCCAGCGCGTGGCGCTCGGTCGGGTCGAGGGCGCGTTCGAGCAGCGTGCCGAAAATGGCCGGCTCCACTTCACGCCAGTTGCTGCGCGCGGCCAAGATCAGGCGGTCAATCTGCTCTGGATTCAATAGCAGCGAGTAGCCGTCGTTATTTGGCTCTTTGAACAATTTGCCATTGAACTTGAGCACCTGCACGGCCAGCGCGGCACTGAAGCCGCCGTGGTCCATGTCGGTCCACAAGATGCGCAGCATCTGCTGCAGCGTGGCGGGATGCTCGCGGTGGGTTTGCAGCAATTTTAAAAAACTGTCCTTGGGCAACAGCGCCACCTCTTCGGCAAACATGCTGAACAGGCTGCGCGTGAGGAAGGCGGCCACATGGTCGGCGCGGTGGCCCGATTGTTCGAGCGACTTCGCCAGCTCGGCCAGTTGCGCCGCCACCTCGCGCGTGATGCGGGCGCTCAGGCGCGCC
>JANPFZ010000117.1:0-1575 GCA_031423655.1 Polaromonas sp. | reverse complement strand
GGGCGGCATGTGCATGTGCAGGTCAACAAAACGCCGCTGACCCGAACGGCGCGTGGTGAGGTGATCAATGCGGATGGTCGGCTGCTCGAAAGCTTTGAGCGCCGTGCGAATGTCGGCCAGTACGTCGGGCTCGACAGCCTCGTCCATCAGACCCTGCGACGAGCGCCACACCAGATGGATGCCTTCGCGAAAAATATTTAGCGCCACGCCGATGGCGACGGCCGCATCCAGCCACAGCCAGCCCGTCAGCGCAACAGCGCCGATACCGATGACGACACCCGCCGACGTCCAGACATCGGTGACCAGGTGTTTGGCGTCGGCCTGCAGCGCAATGGAGCGATGTTCTTTGGCCGAGCGAAACATCACCCACGCCAGCAGGCCGTTGAAGGCCGAGCTGATCACCGAAAGGGTCAGGCCCCAGCCGACCTGCGCAATCGGCTGCGGGTCAACCAGCCGATGCGAAGAAGCCCAGATGATGGCGACGGCCGCGCCTATGATCAGCGTGCCTTCAAAACCGGAGGAAAAATACTCTGCCTTGTGATGGCCATAAGGATGGTCGTCGTCGGCCGGCCGCCTGGCAATCGTGACCATCGCGAGCCCGAACATGGCACTGGCCAAATTGACAAACGACTCCATCGCATCAGACAACAAAGCGACCGAATCGGTGATGTACCAGGCGCTGGTCTTCAAACCGATGGTGATGACCGCGACCACCACCGAGGCCATCAGCAGGCGCTGCGGTGTCAGGGATTGTGGACTGGGCAGTTTCATGGCCGTATTGTCAGCCAGACTTTGAAACGTTGCCCTGATCCCGCACGCCCTGGCACTGCGCTTGAGGCTCTGGGCCAGCTCAGCTGAGGGTCACCCGTGCAAACTTCCGCTTGCCCACCTGCACGACATACGTTCCCACAGCCAGCCTCAAGCCCTTGTCGCTGACTACGCTGGAATCGACGCGCACGCCACCACCTTCGATCAGGCGCGCTGCGTCGCCACCAGATGAGGCCAGGCCAGCAGCCTTCAGCAAGGCGCCAATGCCCAGCGGCGCGCCGGACAAATTCACTTCGGCGATTTGATCGGGCACGCCACCCTTGCTGCGCTTGATGAAGTCCTGCTCGGCCGCGTCTGCTGCGGCGGCCGAGTGAAAGCGCGCAGTTATTTCCTTGGCCAGCGCGACCTTCGCATCCTTGGGGTTGCGGCCCGCCCCGACTTCGGCTTTCAGCGCGGCAATATCGGCTTCACTTTTGAACGACAGCAGCGTGTACCACTTCCACATCAGCACGTCGGAAATACTGAGCACCTTGGCAAACATGCTGTTAGCGTCTTCGGAAATGCCGATGTAGTTGTTCTTGCTCTTGGACATTTTCTCGATGCCATCGAGCCCTTGCAGCAGGGGCATGGTCAAAACGCACTGCGGCTCCTGGCCGTATTCGACCTGCAGGTGGCGGCCCATCAGCAGATTGAACTTCTGGTCGGTACCGCCAAGCTCCAGATCGCTTTTGAGCGCCACCGAGTCATAGCCCTGCATCAGCGGGTACAAAAACTCGTGCACGCTGATCGACTGGCCGGCCTTGAAGC
>JANPFZ010000116.1:0-3746 GCA_031423655.1 Polaromonas sp. | reverse complement strand
GCCGGTACGGCTCCACAGCCGTGTCAAAAAGCTGTTCTTCAAATGTTCTCATCCGTCAGTCGTGTTAAGGTAATCAGCTGATCATGCCGCATTGCGCAAAGACACGGCGCGCAAATCCCGGGTATGCACGGTGGCAAGAAGTTTTGGTAGCACATCCAGTACAACCGGCTTGCCGTTGGCGCAGGATGCTGAATTGCCATCGTGCAGCAAAAGGATGTCGCCAGCGGAAAGATTCCTTTCAAGCTTTTTCAGGACTTTGTCGGGGTCGGTGGCAACCGTGTCAAAGCCGCGGCGAGTCCAGCTCACCAGTTGCAGATTCAAACTCTGCAGAACCGGGTCCAGCAGCGGGCTGCGAAGTCCGGCTGGCGCCCGGAAGTAGACCGGGCTTCGGCCGGTAACCTGACTGATCACGTTTTGGGCCCGAGTGATTTCGTTGTGCAGCTGGCTCAGTCCCATAAGGGAAAAGTGGTGCCGATGCGCGTAACTGTGGTTTTCAATCGTGTGTCCGCGTCGAACTATTTCCCGCGCCAGGTGTGGATGCGTTTCGACTGATGTTCCAATACAGAAAAAGGTCGCATGTGCGTTTGCCGCGTCCAGAATATCCAGCACGGCCGGGGTCACTTGCGGGTTGGGACCGTCGTCTATCGTGATGGCAATTTGCCGCGCATCGCAGGCCGCTTGCGACAAGCGGAGCATGTTGTGGCCCAGCAGCGTGCTGCGAGGCCATAAGCCCGCAGTTGTCAGTACCGCATGATTCGCAATCAAGCTGCCAAGCGCCCACGGCCAAGACACACCGGCGGCCAATCCGGCAAGCACACCTGCGTGCAGCACGGCAGATGCCTTGATGGCTGCGGACGGCTTCCATAACCTGGGCATGGAGGGGCTTTTCACTTGAGCTTGCACCCAAAGTCACCAGACTCGATGCGCGGCCATGGCGCAACGGTCAGAAAGCTGCCGAATAATTTCTGCCAGACCGGCCAGTCGTGTCCGCCCGGGGTCACGAAAGTATTTCCTGGGGGAAGAACTTCGGCCAATACGCTGTTGGGCTGCGCAAACCGGTCGCTGGCGCCATAACCCAGATAAGCCTGCGGAAGTCCTGTCTTCCAGGTGCCGTAGCCCTGGAGCCAGCGCCACAAATCCACATCGGCGTTTCCCTGTACCTCGCTGGACCAATTTTTAAGGCCTCCCTGCTTCTCAATTTGCGCGGGTATGTCTCTGGGCCCCATGTAAGGGGCCATGATGAAGAAGCCGTCAATATCTTCAGGGTGGTTCATGGCGTACAGCATGGTTCCGTAGCCACCGAGTGAAATTCCAACGAACCAGATGCGCGAGTAGCCCTTTGCCCGGGCCGGGCTGATGACTTCGTTTTCAAGTCTTTGCAAAATTTGCTGGCCGGTGTAGTAGCCCATGTGTGCATCGACCAGCTGAATGTCGGCATGAATTTTCTGCTGGCGCACGGCCGACACAAATCCCTGGTCAATGAAATCTTGCGGCCTGTCGTAGGCACCTGGTAAAAAGACGAGCAAGGTAGCAGGCTGAGAGCTGCAATCCAGCGTGTCGTAGACCGAATTCATGGGGCCTTTGCTTGAGCGATACGGCGCGCAGCCTTGAAGGAAAGCGACGACCAGCATGAAACACAGCAGCGATGATTTCATGGTTTTGGTCGGGGTATTTTCCAGGCCATGTTAGCTGTTTAATCAGTGCCGAACTTTGGGCGTACAGCGAAAATGGCCGACAAGACAAGAGCCAGGAATGTGCCCGTTCCCACGGTCAGTCCGATAGCGCTCATCACGGGAACAGATGAAAAGGCCAGCAGCCCGAACCCGAGCACTGTCGTGAGATTTGCAAAAAACAGAGAGCTCAGCATGTTTTCGTCGCTGCTGGCGGAGGCCGATGGTGAAATTCTGGACCGCTGATCGAAAAACAGCGCGTAATTGGAGCCGATTGCAATTACCAGTAACAGACCTACCAGATGGAGCAAGGTCAGATTGCCTTTAACCGTGGCCACGGCGGCGGCAACCATGGCGGTAGAAGCAAGCAGGGGAAGGACGATCCGCACGACACGGCGCCAGGAGCGGAGTGCGAAGAACAACAGACCAATGATGGCTACAAAACCGGCAGCGCTAAGGAAAATAGCTTCGCGCAAATAAGCTTTGTAAATATTCTTGGCCTCATTACCCAGCTCAACCAGGAAGACGCTGGGCTTGGCGGAATCGCTCAGGTCTGCAAGCGCCGCCTGGATGACGTCGGCTTTGAGCGGCTGCACAACACCTACTTGCGTTAACGGCTGAAGTGCGATCAGTGCAGTCCATTCACCGGGTGGCTTGGTGCTCTGGGTTAAAAGTGAATCGACGCCCAGACTAAGCGACGTGCCCTGCAAACTGGCGCGGGTCAACAACGGACTGGTTTTTGCACGCGCCACATCCAGAAAGAACTCCTCCAGCCTTTCAGGTCTGAGCGGCAAGCCGTCCAGGGCTATCGCTGTTCGGCGCCTGAGCTCGGCATCGTCAGGCAGGCTCGCTTGACGGGCCGACTGGGTGCGCTGGCTGGGCAAGTAAGTGGACGGGGCCTGGAAGCCGCCGAGCTGGCCCTGGCTCACCAGTGGCTCCAGTCGCGCTGCCACGTCTTCGCTCCGTTGGAGGGCTGTTTCGCTACTGGACCCCTTCACCACGACCAGCATGCCTGCATCGGGCGCCCCCATGTCCGCGCGCAAATCAGCATCCAGCTTTTGAGCTGCTTCAGGCACAGGACTGAGTCCGCCCAATTCAAGGCTCCATAAATTGTCCCGGCGCAGTAGCAAAACTGCGAGTGCGATCACGGTAATGACCACAGCGAGCAGCTTGAGCCCACCCAGTGAGTGCGCGGCAGCGGCCAGGAACGGACCAAGTTTTTTGGGCTGCTTAACCGAAAAGTTTTTGGGTAGCAGCGCAGGCAGTATGTAGCGAGTAGTGATGGCGGCTACGACGATTCCGACGATGGAAAACAAGCCGAGCTGGGCCAGCCCCGTGAAGCCCGACAGCAGCAGGGTGCTGAAGCCCACGATGGACGTCAGCACACCCAGGCGAATGGTGGGCCAGAACGACGATGCAAACGAATGCGTCGGCTGGGCGCCTTTTTCATTGCCGGTGCTTGAGCTTGCGCTTGCGGTCGCGATTGACGTCGCGATCGACGTCGGTGTGTACTGCACAAAAAGATAGATCGCGTAGTCAACTGCTTCGCCGATCAGCGTGATTCCAAAACCCAAAGTCATGCCGTGAACTGAAGGAAACCCCAGTCCGACGGCTGCGATTCCTGCCATGGCCCCAGTGACGACCGGAAGAATACCCAGAACCAAGGTGGTGACCGAGCGATAGATGAGCCAGAGAAGGCCCAACACCATGATCGTTCCAATGGCTGAAAGGCGAGCGGCTTCGCTCTTGATGGCGTCCCGTGCATTGACTGCAAAAACGCCTGGGCCAGAAAACCTCAGCGAGGCCTGACTCGCCAGTCCCCCGACCCGGACTTGGGCTTCAGAGAAACTCTGTCGTATGGCGGTGTGGGCCGCTTCCTGGGCATCAAGATCTGACCCCTGCGCTTTTGTTTGCAACAGCAGCAAAGCGCGCGTTTGCGCTGCATTCATCCACACGCCGTCGGTGTCAAGTGGCTGACTGGCTGGAATGATGCGCTTGATGACTTCCAGTGACTCGCCCGTGGGATCTCGACCCAGCAATGATTTGCTGAAAAGCCCGGTGGCGCTGCTTACCTCG
>JANPFZ010000115.1:0-9446 GCA_031423655.1 Polaromonas sp. | reverse complement strand
GAACCCTTATTTTACGGGCTCACGCCGCTTTCATTTCGAACCTGGACGAACAGGAGCGACAGCTCTGGCCTGCCAGTCGGCTCAGACAGTAGCCGGAATCAAACCGGCCACACCGTACAGCTCGGCCAGTTGCCGCAGGCGCGGCGGTGCAGCCTGCACCGAAAACGACTTGCCAGCGACAAGGGCCTCGCGTCGGCATTCGAGCAAAACAGCCAGCGCGGAAGAATCAAACTCGGTCAGCGCGCTGGCATCGGCCACCACTTCCGCGGGCTGTGACAGCACCGCCTGCCTCAGGGCTTGAGAAAAGTCGGCCGCAGATTCATGCGTCAGGGCGGCAGGCAGCTTCAGCATGTGCGCCCGACCCGCTCAGGACTTCTTTTCACCGCTGCTGCCGGTGTTGGACTTGTTGCGCTGTGCCAGCGATGCAATCAGCCCGTCAACACCCTTGGCGTTGATTTCCTGCGCGAACTGGGTGCGGTAGGTTTCGACCAGCCACACGCCGAGCACATTCAGGTCATATATCTTCCAGCCGCCGCCCGTCTTTTCCATGCGGTAGTCAAGCTGCACCGGATCACCCCGGCCCAGCACTTCGGTACGCACGACGATCTCGGTATCCGTCGAGGCAGCGCGCAGTGGTTTGATGTTGACGCTCTGTTCCTTCACCTGCGACAGCGCGCCCGAATAAGTGCGCACCAGCAGAATCTTGAACTCGTCCTGCAGGCGTTTTTGCTGCTCAGGCGTGGCCTGGCGCCAACTGCGGCCAACTGCGGCCGCGGTCATGCGTGTGAAGTTCACATTGGGCATGATTTTGCTGTCCACCAGGCCGATCACCTTGCTCATGTCGCCGGCCTGAACGTCTTTGTCAGCCTTGATGTTGTCCAGCACTTCCGCCGAAATGCGCTTGATCAGCGCATCCGGCGCTTCATCAGCGGCAGCCCGCACCAGCGGTGCAGAGACCAGCATGGCAAAGCCAATGGAAGTCGACAGCATTAGCCCAAGAGTTCTACGATTCATGATTTTTTTCCTTTGGTTTAGGGTCCCGTCTGATGTCACCCTTTTAGCACTGACCCAGACCTGTACCTTGGGTGCAATTCTTGGCGATCAATTCGCTGAACCGGATGAAGTTTTGCAGCATTCTTGTAAACCTTGTGCGAAAACGGACTTGGATTCACCCAACGCGCTCAGTCAATTTGCAGCAGCCGGAGCCGAGGCCGGAGCAGCGGCAGGTGCCGCTGGCGGACTGTCTGCAGGCGCGCTTTGATCCCCTTCGGGCAGGTCAAAACGTTCTTCCTTATCAGAGGCGGCGGGGTCAACGCTGCCGGCGTGGCCTACCAGGCTGCTGCGCCGCTGAAGATAAATATCGCGGGCGAAACTGTATCTGTCGAGAGCCGCCTGCTCCAGCAAATCGCCCGCGTCCAGCAAATTGGCGCGTATGTTGACAATGCCCACGGCCGATACCGTGTTGCGAAACCCCACGTCATTGGTTCTGGTGAGCAGGTTGCCATTGAAATCGACCACGGTGCCCACCGTGTCGCGAAAAGTCGAAGGCCCGAGTACCGGCAACACCAGATACGGACCTGCCGGCACACCCCAATAGCCCAGGGTCTGGCCAAAATCTGCGCTGTGCCTCGGAATATTCAATTCACTGGCGACGTCAAAAAGGCCAGCCACACCAAACACCGTGTTGGTGGTGACGCGAAACAAATTTTCAAACGCATGCTGCGGCTTGGCCTGCAAGACACTGTTGACGACAGACCAGACATCGCGAATATTGCCGAAAAAATTGGTCACACCCGTGCGAACCAGCTTGGGGGTGACTTCGCGATAAGCCGAGGCGACCGGTTTGACTACCGCCTCGTCTACCTTGTCATTGAGGCTGAATATCGTTCGGTTAAACGGCTCCAGGGGATCGGCCCGGTTGGCGTTGGGGCCGGTGGCGCAGCCTTGCGTCAAAGCCAGCAGAGCAGCGGCCGCTGCCCACTTGAAAAAAATTGGAGTGTATTTCGTTAAGTTCATTTTTTTTCTTCCTTCCCCGGCGGCGCTGCGCCTGCACCCGCTGCGGGACCAGGCTCAGCCGCCTTGCTGAATAAAAACTGGCTGATCAGGTTCTCCAAAACCACAGCCGACTGCGTTGATCGGATGACATCCCCAGCAGCGAGATTTTTCTCGTCTCCGCCGGCTTCAACGCCCACATATTGCTCGCCCAGCAAGCCGCTGGTCAGAATTTTCAACGAACTGTCCTTGGGGAAAAGATAGCGGCTGTCCATCGACAGGCTGACGCTGGCCTGGAAAGACTGTGTATCAAAAGCGATGTTTTCGACCCGGCCCACGACCACGCCCGCACTTTTTACGGCAGCGCGGGGCTTGAGGCCACCGATGTTGTCGAACTTGGCAGTAACTTTGTAGCCCGTATTGAAGTTCAAGGTGAGCAGATTGGCAGATTTGAGCGCCAAAAACAGAATGGCCGCACCGCCTATCAGTACGAACAAACCGACCCACACGTCATTTCTGGAGCGTTGCATAACTTTTCTCTTTTTCCGTAAATCGTGCCGGGGTTGCCACATCGCACCGAGCGAAGCTGATCCGGGCTAATGACCGGGCGGACAGTAGCGTAGCGCATTTTTCCCGAGCGCGTTGCAAGAGCCATAGAAGCCGTTTCTAAAGGCTGAACATCCAGGCGGTGAGCAAAAAATCCAGTCCCAACACGGCCAGCGAACCGACTACCACGGTGCGGGTGGTGGCGCGGGACACGCCTTCCGGCGTCGGCTGCGCTTCAAAGCCCTGATACAGCGCCACGAAAGTCACCGTCACGCCAAAGACGAAACTTTTGATGATGCCGTTGCCTACATCACGCCACACGTCCACGCCGGACTGCATCTGGCTCCAGAATGAACCAGCGTCGATGCCGATCATCACCACGCCGACGACCCAGCCGCCGATGATGCCGACGGCACTGAAAACCGCAGCCAGCAGCGGCATGGCGATGATGCCGCCCAAAAAGCGTGGCGCCAGAATTCGCCTGACCGGATCCACCGCCATCATTTCCATCGCCGACAGCTGCTCGCCGGCTTTCATCAGGCCGATTTCTGCGGTCAGTGCTGTTCCGGCCCGCCCGGCGAACAGCAGCGCGGTGACGACCGGCCCGAGTTCGCGTACCAGACTGAGCGCCACCAGCAGACCGAGCGCTTCGGCCGAACCATAGCGCTGCAGCGTGTAGTAGCCCTGCAAGCCGAGCACAAAGCCGACAAACAGGCCCGACACCGCGATGATCGCCAGCGAATAATTGCCGAGAAAAAAAATCTGGTCACGCACGAGGCCAAATCGCCCCAGCGCCGGGCCGCTCAAGGCCAACAGGCGCAGCATCAGCCGCGCGCCATGGCCTAGCTCTGCCAGCTTGCTGCGCGTGGCAAAGCCCAGATCGGAAATCAGGCGGACGGGGTGGAAAGCGCTCATGAACGGCCCGTCCGGCCGGGTGCGGCCGCATCGCCAAAATCGTCTGCCACGTCGAGGCCGGGAAAGTGGAATTTCACCGGCCCTTCGGCGAGCGCATTGACGAACTGGTGTACCAATGGGTCTGTGGAATGGCGCACTTCATCCGGCGTGCCCTGCGCGGCGATGCTGCCGTTGGCCAGAATGATCACCTTGTCGGCAATGCGGAAGGTTTCTTCCAGATCATGCGACACAACAATGCTGGTGATGCCCAACGTGTCATTGAGCTGGCGAATCAGTTGCGCGGCGGTACCGAGAGAAATCGGATCCAGTCCGGCAAACGGTTCGTCGTACATGATCAGTTCCGGGTCCAGCACGATGGCGCGGGCAAGTGCCACGCGGCGCGCCATACCGCCGGAAATTTCGCTCGGCATCAGGTCGCGCGCACCGCGCAGACCCACCGCGTTGAGCTTCATCAGCACGATGTCGCGGATCAGGCTGGCGGGCAGCTTCGTATGCTCGCGCAGCGGAAAGGCGACGTTGTCAAAAACGCTTAGATCAGTGAAAAGCGCGCCAAACTGGAACAGCATGCCCATGCGCCGCCGCGCCGCATACAGCTCGGACGTTGTCATGCGGGCGATGTTTTTCTCGTCGAACCGCACCTCGCCGCTGTTGGCTTTTTGTTGCCCACCAATCAGGCGCAGCACGGTGGTTTTTCCGCCGCCCGAAGCACCCATCAGCGCGGTGACTTTTCCCCGCGGCACCGAGAGCGTGACGCGGTCAAGAATGACCCGGTCGCCGCTCGAACCCGGATAGGAGAAAGTAAGGTCCTTGAATTCGACCAGCGAGGAAGTGGGGTTGTCGGCCATGAAAGCAGAAAAACCGACAGACGCCGGTGATTTGGGAACAGCCCTTGATGATATAAGGTTTGGCACGATGACTTGAGCGCAACAGCCGCCTGATCAGCCGCTGCGACGGGCAACGCGGCGGTTTTGCCTGCCTGTCCGCCAATCATGCAAGGAATTGGCTCAAAACCCACGCATTACGTGCACAAACGGCTATTATTTTTGTAGCAGCATTCAAAAAATCAGGGGTAGCGCGCTTAGCGCGGCAAGTCGCTGAATCCCATCAAGAATTCGTCGACCGCGCGCGCGGCCTGACGGCCCTCCCTTATCGCCCACACCACCAGGCTCTGCCCACGGCGAATATCACCCGCCGCAAACACCTTCGGCACATTGGTGGCGTAGCCGCCGATAAAGTCGGTGCCGGCTTTGGCGTTGCCACGGTTGTCTTTGTCGATGCCGAACGATTCCAGAATCGACGCCACCGGAGACACAAAACCCATGGCCAGCAGCACCAGGTCGGCTTTGAGTGTCTGCTCCGACCCTGGCACCTCGACCATCTTGCCGTTGACCCATTCGACGCGCACGGTTTTCAGGCCCGTGACCTTGCCTTTCTCACCCATTAGCTCTTTGGTGGAGATGGCGAACTCGCGCTCGCAACCTTCCTGGTGGGATGAACTGGTGCGCAGCTTGACGGGCCAATAAGGCCAGGTCATCGGGCGGTTTTCCTCGATGGGGGGCTCAGGCATCAACTCGAACTGCGTCACGCTGACCGCGCCGTGGCGGTTGCTGGTGCCGACACAGTCAGAACCGGTGTCGCCGCCGCCAATCACGATGACGTGCTTGCCGTCGGCACGAATCTGGTCTTTGACCTTGTCGCCCGCATTGAGCTTGTTCTGAACCGGCAAAAACTCCATCGCGAAATGCACGCCGTTCAGCTCACGGCCGGGCACGGGCAGGTCGCGGGACTGCTCGGCACCACCAGTCAATATCACGGCGTCAAAATCTTTCTGCAACTGCTCGGGCGTGATCGTCTGCTTGGCCCAGTTGATGACTTTGGAGTCTTTCGGCAGCGCGCCTATCATCACGCCGCACTTGAAAGTGACGCCTTCTTTTTCCATCTGCGCCACGCGGCGGTCGATGTGGACTTTCTCCATCTTGAAGTCAGGAATGCCGTAGCGCAGCAGGCCGCCGACGCGGTCGTTCTTCTCGAACACGGTGACTGCATGGCCGGCGCGCGCCAGTTGCTGCGCCGCCGCCAGACCAGCCGGGCCGGAGCCGACGATGGCGACCTTTTTACCTGTCTGGTGCTTCGGCAGCTGCGGATTAACCCAGCCTTCGGCCCAGGCGCGGTCGATGATGGCGTGCTCGATGGACTTGATGCCGACCGCATCGTCGTTCACATTCAGCACACAGGCGGCTTCGCACGGCGCAGGGCAGATGCGGCCGGTGAACTCGGGGAAATTATTCGTGCTGTGCAGCGTGTCGATCGCGTTTTTCCAGTCGGCGCGAAACACCATATCGTTGAAGTCGGGAATGATGTTATTGACTGGGCAGCCGCTGTTGCAAAACGGCGTGCCGCAATCCATGCAGCGCGCTGACTGCGTTTTCGCCTGCTGGTCGTCAAGCCCGATGACAAACTCTTTGTAATTCTTCAGGCGCTCGGGGACGGGCTTGTAGCCCTCTTCGACGCGCTCGTAATCCATGAAGCCGGTAATTTTTCCCATGATTCAATCCAGTGCAATTTCAGTGCTTTAAAGCGTTTATGAGCGTATGCAAGCGTTCTATGAACAATTCAGACCTCTAGCCCAGGTAAAACCTGCGCAAGCAGCTATTAAATTAATAGCGACCTGCTTGCCGCAAATTACTTGGCGCCTACCGTCTCGCGGTTGGTCTCAACCTGCGCGCTGGTGGTTTCGGTGGCCGCTTCCAGCCGGCGCTCCTTGCGTTCGATCAGCGCCTTCTTGTATTCGTTCGGGAATACCTTGACGAACTTCAGCCGCGACTCGGCCCAGTGATCAAGCAGCTCGCGCGCGCGCTTGCTGCCGGTCCAGCGGTTGTGGTCCTGCAGCAGGCGCTTGAGCAGTTCTTCGTCGCTCTGGCCGACATGCCACTCGGCCTTGTCGTGCGTGTGCTGTTCGGCGGTCGTCACCACCTTGTCCATCGACACCATGGCCGTGTTGCAGCGCGATGCGAACTGGCCGTCTTCGTCATACACATAGGCCACGCCGCCGCTCATGCCGGCGGCAAAGTTGCGGCCGGTCTTGCCCAGCACCGCGACCGTGCCACCCGTCATGTATTCGCAGCCGTGGTCCCCCAGGCCTTCTACCACTGCGGTGGCACCTGACAGGCGAACCGCAAAACGCTCGCCCGCCACGCCGCTGAAAAACGCTTCGCCCGTCGTGGCACCGTAGAGCACGGTGTTGCCGACGATGGTGTTCTTGTGCGATTCGCCGCGGAAATCAATGCTTGGTCGCACCACAATGCGGCCACCGCTCAGGCCCTTGCCGGTGTAGTCGTTGGCGTCGCCAATCAAATACAAGGTGATGCCTTTGGCGAGGAAAGCGCCGAATGACTGGCCGCCCGTGCCCTCAAGCTGAATGCGCAGCGTGTCATCGCGCAGCCCTTCGGGGTGCAGGCGTGTCAGCTCGCCCGACAGCATCGCGCCGACAGTGCGGTTGACGTTGCGCGCGACCTCAATGAACTGCACCTTCTCGCCTTTTTCGAGCGCGGCTTTTGATTTTTCAATCAGGCGCACGTCGAGCGCTTTTTCCAGCCCGTGCTCCTGGCTGGAGACATGCAGGCGCGGCACATCGGCCGGCACATTTGGTTGATAGAACAGGCGGTTGAAATCAAGCCCGCTGGCCTTCCAGTGCTCGATGCCTTTTTGCGTGTCGAGCAGGTCGGCACGGCCAATCAGTTCGTCGAAGGTACGCACGCCGAGTTGCGCCATGAGCTGGCGCGCTTCTTCAGCAACGAAAAAGAAATAGTTGACGACATGTTCGGGCTTGCCGCTGAATTTTTTGCGCAGCACCGGGTCTTGCGTGGCCACGCCGACCGGGCAAGTGTTGAGGTGGCACTTGCGCATCATGATGCAGCCTTCGACCACCAGCGGTGCAGTGGCAAAGCCGAATTCGTCCGCGCCCAGCAAGGCGCCGATGACCACGTCGCGACCGGTTTTCATCTGGCCGTCGGCCTGCACGCGGATGCGCCCCCTGAGTCTGTTCAGCACCAGCGTTTGCTGCGTTTCGGCCAGGCCAATTTCCCACGGCGAGCCTGCATGCTTGATGGATGACCACGGCGATGCGCCGGTGCCTCCATCGTGGCCGGCGATCACCACATGGTCAGCCTTGGCCTTGGCCACGCCAGCCGCGATCGTGCCGACACCGACTTCACTGACCAGCTTGACGCTGACGGTGGCGCGCGGGTTGACGTTCTTCAAATCGTGAATCAGCTGCGCCAGGTCTTCAATCGAATAAATATCATGATGCGGTGGCGGTGAAATCAGACCGACGCCAGGCACTGAATAACGCAGCGCGCCGATGTATTCACTGACCTTGCCGCCGGGCAGCTGGCCCCCCTCACCGGGCTTGGCGCCCTGCGCCATCTTGATCTGGATCTGGTCGGCAGACACCAGGTATTCAGCCGTGACGCCAAAACGGCCGGAGGCGACCTGCTTGATTTTTGAGCGCAGTGAGGCGCCGTCTTGCAGCGGCAGATCGACCTCAACGACTTTTTCGCCGATGACGCTTTTCAGCGTTTCTCCTTTCCTGATCGGTATGCCCTTGAGCTCTTGCCGATAGCGCGCGGGGTCTTCGCCGCCCTCGCCCGTGTTGCTTTTGCCGCCGATGCGGTTCATGGCCACGGCCAGCGTGGCGTGTGCTTCGGTGCTGATGGAGCCGAGCGACATCGCGCCGGTGGCGAAGCGTTTGACGATTTCTTTTGCTGGTTCGACGTCATCAATCGGAATCGCCTTGGCTTGGTCGATTTTGAATTCGAACAGGCCGCGCAGCGTCATATGGCGGCGGTTCTGGTCGTTGATGAGCTGCGCGAACTCTTTGTAGGTATTCCAGTTGTTCGCACGTGTCGAGTGCTGCAATTTGGCAATCGCGTCCGGTGTCCACATGTGGTCTTCGCCGCGCACGCGCCAGGCGTATTCGCCACCGGCATCGAGCATGTTGCTAAGGACCGGGTCATCACTGAACGCCGCACGGTGCATGCGCAGCGCTTCTTCGGCAATCTCGAACACGCCCATGCCTTCGACCTGGCTGGCGGTGCCGGTGAAGAACTTGGCAATCGTGTCACGGCTGAGGCCAATCGCCTCGAACAGCTGCGCGCCGCAATAGCTCATGTAGGTCGACACGCCCATCTTGGACATGATTTTCGACAAGCCCTTGCCGACGGCTTTGGTGTAGTTGTAGACGGCTTTCTCAAGACTCAAATCGCCGGGCAAACCTCTGGAAAGCTCTGCTAGCGTTTCGATAGCAAGGTAAGGATGTACTGCCTCGGCTCCATAGCCCGCAAGCACCGCAAAGTGATGTACTTCACGGGCCGAACCGGTTTCAACGACCAGCCCGGCCGTGGTGCGCAGGCCTTCTTTCACCAGATGCTGGTGAATCGCCGACAAGGCCAGCAAAGCCGGGATGGCGACCTGAGTGGCGCTGACGGCGCGGTCGCTGACGATCAAAATATTCTTGCCGTCCTTGATCGCATCGACCGCCTCGGCGCATAGCGATGCCAGCTTGGCTTCCACGCCTTCATGGCCCCACGCCAGCGGGTAGGTGATGTCGAGTGTGTAACTCTTGAACTTGCCCTGCGTGTGCGATTCAATGTCGCGCAGCTTTTGCATGTCGGCGTTGTTCAGCACCGGCTGGTTGACTTCCAGCCTCATCGGGGGGTTGACCTGGTTGATGTCGAGCAGATTTGGCTTGGGCCCGATGAAGGACACCAGCGACATCACGATGGCTTCGCGGATTGGATCGATGGGCGGATTCGTCACCTGCGCGAACAACTGCTTGAAGTAGTTGTAGAGCGGCTTGTTCTTGTTCGACAGCACGGCGAGCGGGCTGTCATTGCCCATCGAGCCGGTGGCCTCTTCGCCGTTCGCGGCCATCGGGGACATCAGGAATTTGATGTCTTCCTGGGTGTAGCCGAAGGCCTGCTGGCGGTCCAGCA